>NZ_JACSJN010000008.1:0-125559 GCF_018617135.1 Exiguobacterium sp. s163 | reverse complement strand
GTTCCCATGCCGAACACGGAAGTTAAGCGTCTCAGCGCCGAAAGTAGTTGGGGGATCTCCCCCTGTGAGGATAGGACGTTGCCAGGCAACAACGCAGAGGACGACCGAGCATACGCTCGGTCGTTTTTTTGTTTCTTTGAAACTTTGTCCCTTCTTTTTCGTACTAAGTAAGAGAAAGAGGGGATGTTTATAAATCATGAATCTCCTCAGATTGACTCATTCGATAAACAAAATGAGAGGAGAAACATCATGCAAAATCTTCAGCAGACCCAATTAGACTTACAACAGCGTATCGCCGAGCGCGATCGACTTGTGCGTAAGCAAGAGATACTAAACAAACAGTTGAACGAGCATGAGGCGGTGCGGAAGACACTACTCGATACATTCACGAAAGAACAACGTGATGTGTATGACCTTGAAGAATTCTCGCTCGTCAACACATGGCGAAAGTTACGAGGCACGTTTGATGAACAACGGACAATCGAAATGGAAGAGGCTGCTCGCGCTGAACTGAAATTACGAGAACACGAGGCGATGATTGACGAATTGACGCTCGAACATCGAGAATTACAAGAACAGCTCGAGGTTTATGAGGGAATCGACGCTGAGTGGGAGACCTTCTTAGAAACAAAAGAATCCCATCTTGCGAAAGATCCAGCTATTCGCCGAGACCTACACCATCTCACGAATCAACAAGCCGAAACGAATGAACTTCTCATCGAGTATCGGGAAGCCATCGTTGCCGGTAAGGCGGCGCGATCAACGATTGCAAAAACACTCAAACATCTAGATAGTGCGAAGGGGTGGTCGACGTATGACACGTTCTTCGGGGGTGGCTTGATTGCCACAGCAATGAAACATGAGGCACTAGATGCTTCCGAACAGACGATGCACGAATTACAATCTGCGTTAGAGCGTTTCTCCCGTGAATTAGCGGACGTGCAAGGCATTGTTCAGGAGTTGCATGTCAATCGAGGTTCACTTATTCAGTTCGCAGATTACTTTTTGGATGATATTTTTTCAGAATGGACGATGCATGGACGAATCAATGATTCCTTAGATCAAGTGAACGGACTGGATAAGGAAATCAGTCAGCTGATTGCTCGTATGACGAGACAAGTGGAAACGTTAGAACAGAAGCTTGACGAGACTGAAGAAAAAAGAAGACAGCTCATCCTGACACGATGAGCTGTCTGTCATTAGATTTCTAGTAGTAAGGATTTTGTTGCTTAGTTCAAGGAGAGCGAAGAGAAAATGAGTAAAACGATGGTATTTCTTATTAGAGGGATGGCAGTCACGGGAGCGCTATTGATTTTATCGATTCCATTTTTCTTTAGTTCTCCCATATCGACCACTCTGATCATTGTCAGTTCGATTTCGTTGAGTGCCTTTGTGATGTTTACTGTTTCAGCAATCAGGCATCGAAAACGGATAGAGGATGAATGACGTGTATTTGTTTTTCTGAAACAACAAAATTACCAAAAGGGGGAGAATCATGGAACAACTGATTGAGGATATCGTACAAAGCGTGAGACCGGATCAACGAACGCTGATTGCTATCTCCGGACACGGGGCAGCGGGAAAATCGACGTTGGCAGAAAAATTACGGGAACGACTCGATGATATAAACCTGCTTCACACAGACCCGTATATTACAGATTCACAGTTGCGGAAACAAACGATCCTCACGTATCAACACGATGGAACGACCCATCAGTATAAGATGACGGCGTGTCACCCGGCCGCACATCATCTGCTGTCACTCGAGCGAGATGTCCGTATGATTCGAGAGGGAATCGGCTTTTACACAATCGACGTCCCCTATTTAGAGCGGACATGGATTGATCCGGAGAAGCCGATCACGATTATTGAAGGGATGAGTGTCGCATTCCTGGATCTTTCATCTTTTGATCAATCGATTTATCTCTACACAGACGGGGAGACTGAGTTCAAGCGACGTTCGCATCGTGATATTCAGGAACGGGGTATGGACCTGGACTACTTACACGCTTCACATGTAGAGCGACGTCTGCAATATGAATTGTTCATGCATCCGTATCGCCACCACTTTCAAACCATCGTCAATACGAGTAAGGATGAAATTCAAATTGAAAAAACCGCTCACGAGGAGCGGTGACTGAGTAGCGTATCTTCAACGCCAAAATGATTTGACGCTCTCGAACTCGTCGGCACACTTTTCAATCGATTTGAATCAAAACTCTTCAACGAATGGATTCAGGCGATTCTCTCCGAGTTATCGATTCCAAGATATGTACTTTATACTTCAGATTAGAAGAAATGAGCACGGTAAAATTATTAAAGAAGGGAGTACCTTACTTTGGAAAAACCGTTACTGTGGATTATAGCGGGTGTAACCCTCGTCTTTTTATTGATGGCAACGCAACTATTACTACCCGTTACCTTTCAAGAAATTTTTTCGATTTTACTAGTATCAATTGTTATAGGATCAGTCTTAGGTGTGATTACTTCGATTTTGCATCACTATATTATGACTAGAAAAGAAAAAACTAGCTAAAGACAGAGTAAAGTGCCTCGAATAAGAGAATAAAAAATATCTTATTCGGAGCTTTTTGATCGATTAACAAATGCTACACATCATCTTAAAAAATACTCACCGCTCACGAGGAGCGGTGACTGCGTAACGTATCTTGAATGCCGATACCGAGCTGTTCTTGTTCGCGCTCGAGTTGTTCCCACGTGAGAGAACGATGACGCAATTCGACGTCGGTCGCCATCGATTCGAGCGTTCGCTGTTTCTCGATGTTGTCGAGCCAGTAGTAGAGGTCGATCCCGTCTTCATGCAAGCGCCAAAACGATTTGACGACTTCGAACTCATCGGCCCATTCTCCGACCGGCTTGAATCCATACTTTTCAACGAATGGATACGGACGTTCTTCCCCGAGCGGGTCGATCACGTTTCGGACGAACATCGGCTCAAGTCCAGCGTGAGCGGTCGCATCGAGTAATCGTTTCAGTTCAGGCATCGGTTCGATTTCGATGTGTTCGATCACATCAAACCAAACTCGCTTGATGTCCTTGTCCCACAATGTAGCCTCTATACTATACGGGGCGCCGGCAGAAGAGGGTGCGTACATCGTCAACTCGAATGAAAACGGAACATCCTCTTTCGCTCCGGGTTCTAGTACAAGCGATAGTGGAATCGGGACTTCTTGAATATCAGCTTCTCGATTGAACTCGTTTCCTTCCATGGTGATGTCTTTGAACGTCGTCAAGAAGGTCAGGGTGAGTTCCTGTAAGCGAACGACATTCGTTGTCGGGTTGGAGACGTGCAACGTACCCGTCACGATCTGCTTCGGAATGAGTGCTGCCGGGTCAAACGTGATCTCGGCTTCGATCTCCGAAAAGAACCATTTCTTGAATCGATTTCCCCATTTGGACATGGCGGTCGCGCCCCTTTTCTCTAATAGTCTATGCTGTTATATTTGTTCCCGATTCCATTTTTGAAAAAACATTAAGAAAATGGTTGCTTTTTATAACTGTCTCGCTTATTATAGAGGATGTCGAAACAATTCAAACCATCGCGGGGTGGAGCAGTCTGGTAGCTCGTCGGGCTCATAACCCGAAGGTCGTCGGTTCAAATCCGGCCCCCGCAACCAATTTTTATTTAATTTCATATGTCGTCGCGGGGTGGAGCAGTCTGGTAGCTCGTCGGGCTCATAACCCGAAGGTCGTTGGTTCAAATCCAGCCCCCGCAACCAATTTTTAAATGAGATAGCGAAACGATAGCGTTTCGTGTTTTTTTTTGCTTAAAATGAAGTGTACAATGAGTACGTATGAGAAGTGAAAAAGGAGAACCATTCATGTATACATTGATTACGCATTCTGCAGCGGAGACGCAGGCGGTGGCAGAACGTTTGGCCACACTCGTCGAAGCAGGGACGGTCATCACGTTAAACGGTGACCTCGGTGCCGGCAAAACGACGTTCACACAAGGGTTCGCAAAAGGACTCGGTGTCACGCGGAACGTCAACAGTCCGACCTTCACCATTATGAAACAATATAAAGGGCGATTGCCGCTCTATCATATGGATGTCTATCGTCTCGAAGATACGGGGGATGACATCGGTCTTGAGGAATATATCAACGGTGATGGTGTCGCCATCGTCGAGTGGTCGAACTTGATCGAGTCCTCCCTCCCGGAAGAACGCTTGGCCATCACGATTGAACGGGTTGGCGACGAAGAACGTAAACTGACACTTGCTCCGACGGGTGAGCGTTACGTTCAAATCGCCAAGGAGGTGCTCGCATGAAGCAATTGATGATTGATACGGCGACGACACGTTTGTCAGTCGCGTTAAGTGAGGCTGGAGAGATTCAAGCCGAGGCGACGGTCATGGTCTCAAAAAATCATGCGGTCACACTCATGCCGATGATTGAACAGCTCATGGCAACGGTCAAATGGACACCGAACATGCTCGAGCGCATCATAGTCACGACAGGACCCGGGTCGTACACGGGAATTCGGATTGGAGTGACGACGGCGAAGACACTCGCTTATACGCTCAATCTTCCACTCATCGGTGTATCTGCCCTGCAGCTTATGGCAGCGGCTCCGAATACCGATTTGCCGGTCGTTTCATTGATTGACGCTCGCCGTGGCAACGCGTATATCGGATATTATCAGCACAACAAAGCACTAACGCATGATCAGCACGCCTCGGTCGCGGATTGGTTGCGACTGAATAGTCAAGGTCGCTTCCTTGTCGTCGGAGACGTGGAACCGTTCCGTGACGTGTTAAGTGAATATGACTATATCGAAGCACCGGCTGCCCATCGATACGGGCGTGCGAGTGATTTGGTCGTCTTCAGCGATCAGACGAGCGATGTCCATTCGTTTGAACCGGAGTATTTGCGACTCGCCGAGGCGGAAGCGAAATGGTTAGAGGGACAAAACAATGGCTGACGTGAAAATTCGTCGGATGACGTGGCTTGATGTCGAGGAAGTGACGAAAGTCGAAGAAGCGTCGTTCGCCATTCCGTGGACAAAAGAGGCGTTCATGAATGAGATGCTTCGAAATGAACAGGCTATTTACTTTGTCGCGGTCCATGACAAACGGGTCGTCGGGTTTGTCGGCGTTTGGACGATTGTCGATGAAGGACATATCACAAACATTGCCGTCTTACCTGAGTTTCGTGGACAGGGCATCGGCAATCAATTGTTAGCGGAACTTGTCGCGTTCGCCAAGTCAAAAGGACTCGTCGGATTGACGTTAGAAGTCCGCGTGTCGAACGTTGGCGCGCAAAAACTATATGAACAGTTCGGTTTTATGCAAGCCGGTCGGAGAAGACGCTACTATCAGGATAATAATGAAGACGCCTATATTTATTGGGCGAAGTTAGGAAGTGAGTCAGAATGAACACATCACTGATTCTCTCGATCGAGTCGAGTTGTGACGAGACGTCTGTTGCGCTCGTCAAAGACGGAAAGACGTTATTGTCGAACGTCGTCTCTTCTCAAATCGAGAGTCATAAACGATTTGGTGGCGTCGTCCCTGAAGTGGCGTCTCGTCATCATGTGGAGCGCATCACGTACGTGATTGACGATGCATTGAGTGAGGCCGGCGTGACGATGGAAGACGTCGATGCGGTCGCGGTCACACAAGGACCGGGTCTCGTCGGTGCCCTTCTCGTTGGGATCAGTGCGGCCAAGGCGATGGCATTCGCCCATCAAAAACCGCTCATCGGTGTCCACCATATCGCCGGACATATTTACGCGAACGAACTCGTTGAAGAGATGCAGTTCCCGCTTGTCTGTCTCGTCGTTTCAGGGGGACATACAGAACTCGTCTATATGCCAGAACACGGTGTCTTCGAAGTCATCGGAGAGACACGTGACGACGCGGCAGGTGAGGCGTACGATAAGGTCGCACGCACGCTCAGTCTCCCATATCCAGGAGGACCTGCAATTGACCGTTTGGCAGCGGTCGGGGAAGACACGTACAATTTCCCACGCGTTCGTCTCGAACCGGGTAGCTTTGATTTCAGTTTCAGTGGTTTGAAGTCATCGGTCATCAACGCCGTACACAATGCGGAACAACGGGGAGAGACGGTCATCCCTGAAAACTTGGCGGCGAGCTTCCAGGCGAGTGTCGTCGAAGTGCTCGTCGAGAAAGCGATTCGTGCCGTGAAGGAAAAAGGGGCGAAGCAATTGCTTGTCGCGGGTGGTGTCGCGGCGAACCGTGGCCTCCGCGCAGCGCTTCAAGAAGCGGCTACAGCTGAAGGGATTCAACTCGTCATTCCACCGCTTGACCTCTGTGGGGACAACGCGGGCATGATCGGGGTGGCGGCACATCACGCGTATGTGCGCGGTAAGCGCGATACACTAGCGATGAACGCGGTTCCTGGGTTATCCTTAGAAGAGAGCATGACAGTCTAGGGGGAAATAGAGACATGACGAAACGCATCATCATCGGAGGACTCATCGTACTACTCGTCGTTGCGACGTTCTTACAAGTACGTGAGATCATCCGCGCTTACAATATCGCCTATCAAGAGGAGATTGTTCCAGAAGAGACACGAGTGAAGTCACTCACTGGAGAAGAGTCATTAGAAGGCATCGGTCGCGTGACCGGAGAGAATACGCTCATCAAGTCACTATATGGCTACACAAGTGTCGTCGACCAAGAGCCGGAGCGTGTGATCGTCGTCGATCGTAATCTCGGCGTTCAGCCAAAAGCAAGCGATGCTTACTATGAAATCGAGCGAGGTCGCGAGGCAACGGAAGAAGAAGCGGCGAAGTTTGATGATTTGATCGAGGAACTCGACGAACAGCAACTGTTCGCACAAGTCATCTCGACGCATGAAGCACGCTATGTGACGAATGGCGAAAAGCCGATGACGTTCTATAAAGTGTTCACACGTGACGTCGACACGAACGAGGCTGTCTTCTTTATCGCTGAAGACGGAACGAAACTCGACTTCCATACAATCGGATTCCAACCACTGCGTTATTTCTAACAAAAAGGTTCAGCCACGCGGCTGAACCTTTTTGAGTGCTTCAAGTTGTTGAAGGAATGTATGGGCGAACGCAAGACATGTTTCTTTTTTTTTCGTCCGTATCCGGGTCAAATTCAATCTTGAGCGATTATCAATGTCAGTGCTAACGTTGATTGTACAAACAAAACCACGCCTTCAAACAGAAGACGTGGTTTTGTTATGCTTTTGGTTGTCGATAATTCTCCCGATGCCACGTATTGACGCGGCTCACGATGAACACGAGAAGAGCGAGAATCCACATGAAGAGCGTCTCTTCATAGAAGTGGGCCCACACCGATCCAGGCGCATAGAACGTGTGAACGGTCACATCGACCGGCCAGACGACGACACGGATGAAGAGCGTGCTCATGAGCAGACCACTGAAGAGACTGAGTAGTATCCCTGGCCACGTCTGAATGATGAAGCCGATGACGACCGGCAGGAAGAAAAAGAGAATAGACGGGACAATCGTCGGCTCCCCGCGGATGAGTTCAGACACGAACTCGGTCCCGGTCGGCACGATGTAGGCGAGTCCTGTGAGGAACGCTTGAATGAACTCGATTCGCATGGCACGGGTACGCATCATGTATGGAGTTCCTCCCATTCCTCATAAAGTGCGGTGATCGATTCTTTCGCAGCGTCTGATTCGGTCGACAACTCCTGTGCACGGGCGAAGTCGTTGAAGACGTCCGGCTCACAAAGCAACTGTTCGATTTCGTCGAGACGATTCTCATGTTGCTCGATTGCCAGCTCGATCTCTTCGATGCGCTGTTTGATGCGGCGCTCTTCCCGTTGCTGTTCTTTATCGGCGCGCTGTTTTTTCACGACGACCTGCTTCGTCTCTTCACGGGCGAGTCGCGCCAGTTCCTCGAGCTCTTCTTTCTTCTCGACGTAGTACGAATAGTCTCCGAGATACTCGTCGATGCCGTTCGGTGTGATCTCTAGCACACGCGTCGCGAGTCGATCGATGAAGTAGCGGTCATGCGAGACGAAGAGAATCGTGCCCGGATAGTCGAGAAGGGCGTTCTCTAAGATCATCTTCGAGTCGAGGTCCAAGTGGTTCGTCGGCTCGTCCAAAATGAGGAAGTTCGGTCGCTCGAGCTTCAGCTTGGCCAACGTGAGTCGTGCCCGTTCGCCACCGGATAATTCATGGACACGCTTCATGACGTCATCGCCGCTGAAGAGGAACTGTCCGAGAAGACTCCGCACTTCTTGCTCGCGCATGAGTGGCCAGTCGTTCCAAATCTCGTCGATGACACGGTTCGCGTCAGACAAGTTTTGTTGTTCCTGGTCATAGTAGCCGATTTCGACGCCCGTCCCGTAACGGATCTCGCCGGTGAGGGCGGCTTGTTGCTTCGTCAACACTTTGAGGAGGGTCGACTTTCCGACCCCGTTCGGACCGACGAGCGCGACGGATTCACCGCGTTGCAGTTGGAAGCGGAGGTTTTGAGCGATCGCTTCCTCGTACCCGATGGCGAGGTCACTCGCGCTCAGCACATCGTTCCCGCTCTGACGTTTGATGGAGAACGAGAGAACGGCGCTACGTTCGTCACCATCCGGCGCATCGAGGCGATCGACTTTCTCAAGACGCTTCCGCACGCTTTGCGCCCGTTTCGTCGTCGTCGCCCGGGCGATGTTTCGCTGAATGAAGTCTTGCATCTTGGCAATCTCTTCTTGCTGCGACTCAAACTGCTTCTTCTCTTGCTCGTAGAGGGCGGCCTTCTGCTCGAGATACTTCGTATAGTTCCCGACGAAGCGGCGACTCCGGTGACGTGACAATTCATAGACGACCGAGACAACGCGATCGAGGAAGTACCGGTCGTGGGAGACGATGAGAACGGCACCTTTATAGCCGTTCAAGTACTTCTCAAGCCAGGCGAGCGTCTCGATGTCCAAATGGTTCGTCGGCTCGTCCAAGATGAGCTGGTCGGGACTTTGAAGGAGCATCTTCGCCAAGGCGAGACGTGTCCGTTGTCCCCCGGAGAGCGTGTCGATGCGACGCTCGAAGTCGTCCGGATAGAAGCGCATCCCGTGGAGAACTGAGCGGATGGTCGCTTCATATTGGTATCCGCCACGTTCTTTGAACGTATGTTGCTCTTCATCATAAGAAGAGAGGAGGCGTTCATATGCAGCGGCGTCATTTAGGATTCGTTCTGAGCCCATGTCAGCCTCCATGCGACGGAGCGTCTTCTCTTGCTCGATCAAGTCCGTGAAGACGGTGAGCATCTCATTCCAGATCGTCTCGTCGGATTCTAACCCTGAGTCTTGGGCGAGATAGCCGATCGTGACGTCTTTTGGCTTCATGATGTCCCCGGAGTCATAGTTGTATTCACCAGCGATGACCTTCAAAAGCGTCGACTTTCCGGCCCCGTTACGACCGACAAGGGCGACGCGTTCGCCTTCCTGGATTTCGAGTTTGACATTTTCTAAAATCGGCTCGACGCCGAAGGATTTGGATAAGTTGTTGACTTGCAGTAGGATCAAGTGAAAAAACCCCTTTCTCTCTATTTAGTATACTGTATTTTTCAGCGATTTTAGGTATATTCGTTGAGTGGTCATGTGAATTCGTTTACAATCAAGGTGTATGAAATTCAGATTCGTTTGTAACGTGTCGTAAAAAGGAGGCTCTTTCCGTTGAGTCAAAACGAACCAAAGATTCCACAAGCGACAGCCAAACGGTTGCCACTATACTATCGATTTATTCAAAGCCTGCATGCTTCAGGGAAACAACGTGTCTCTTCAGCAGAACTGAGTGAGGCGGTCAAGGTCGATTCGGCTACGATTCGCCGTGATTTCTCGTACTTCGGTGCGCTCGGTAAAAAGGGATATGGCTATAACGTGCAGTATCTGTTAGACTTTTTCCGAAAGACACTGAATCAAGACGAGATTACGAATGTCGCCTTGGTCGGAGTCGGTCACCTTGGGACGGCATTCGTCAACTATAACTTCCTTAAAAACAATAACACACATATCGTCGTCGGGTTCGACGCAGACGAGACAAAAGTCGGCACGACGATGTCAGGCGTCCCAATTCATCACGTCGATGAGATGGAACAAATCATGAAGCAAAACAAGATCGACGTCGCCATTTTGACGGTACCTTCTGCTTATGCGCAGTCCGTCGCAGACGACTTGGTCCGTTTCGGCATCAAGGGCATCTTGAACTTTACACCGGCACGACTCACTGTACCGGATACGGTTCGCGTCCATCATATCGATTTGTCGATTGAGCTGCAGTCACTCATTTACTTTATGCAACACTATCCAACCGCTGAGGGGGTCCATCAATAATGGAATTACTAGCATCATCACTCGTCGTCGGGATTCCGGGTGGGGCGAGTCTATTCATCATCGCCATCATCGCACTCATCATCTTCGGGCCGAAGAAATTGCCGGAGTTTGGTCGTGCGGCCGGACAGACGCTTCGTGAGTTCAAAAATGCAACAAACGGCATGATGAACGAGCACGACGAGAACGACAAGAAAGCTATCGAAAAGAAAGAGCAGTAAGCCATGAATCATCAACCTGATCAAGAGCGGGAACTTACCGATCACTTGACAGAGCTGCGGAGACGACTGATGCTATCTGCATTTGTCGTCTTTGCCTTCTTTTTGATGGCTTTGCCGAGTGTCAAATATGTACTCGCGTACTTGCAAAAAGACCTCGTCGAACGCGGGCTCGAACTGAACGCCTTTGGGGTCGCGGACCCGCTCATGATTTACTTGAACTTGGCGCTCATCATCGGCCTGATTGCGGCGAGCCCATTCCTACTGTATCAAGTGTGGGCGTTTGTCGCACCCGGTCTGCATCCGAATGAGCGGAAAGGCACGCTTGCCTATATCCCGATCATCTTCGGACTGTTCTTGATTGGCCTTGCGTTCGCTTACTACTGGTTGTTCCCGCTCGTCCTCGATATCTCGACGGACCTCGGGCAAGACCTCGGACTCGAACAAATCATCGGGGCCAACAATTACTTCACGTTCTTGTTGCAGCTGACAATTCCGTTCGGTCTATTGTTCCAACTGCCGGTCGTCATGATGTTCTTGACCCGAATCGGTGTCGTGACCCCGTACTTCTTATCAAAGATTCGAAAGTACGCATACTTCGCCCTATTCGTGATCGCGGCATTCATCACACCGCCGGATTTGACGTCGCACCTTATGGTGTCGTTACCACTCTTCTTCCTATATGAAATCAGTTTATCGATTTCACGTATCACCTACAAAGGGGTGCTACGCCGGGAAAAAGAGGCGATGGTGCAAGAACAGATGGATTTAATGAAACAGATGAATGAAAAGTGAGCACTGCGTCAAATTATGACGCGGTGCTTTTTTGAATATTAGGGCTATGCATTTTTGAGAAAACATCTTAAAATTAGAAGGGATTCAACAAAAATGGATGTTTTTTGAAAACTTATGTATACATAAACAGAAATGAGGAAGCAGATGAACAAGTGGTTATGGAGTACGCTCGTCGTACTCATATTGTTGATTGGACCAAAAATGGATGCCTTTGCAGAAGGAGCGGCAAAAGCGGACGTTCTGCCAACGGGAAGTGTTGTATCAAACAGTGAATATGTATGGCGATCGGGCGACCCAGAGACGATTGTGCATATGCGCACAGGAAAAGTGTATACACTTCCCGTCCGCGTGTCGGTTGAACACAATATCGTTGGACTCGGAGACGGTCGCGTCATTTTAGATGCATATGGCGAGGTCATCATTTGGGATCCGATTAACGATGCGATGACGTCATTCCCGAATGATTCGAGTAGTGGTCTCGATTATCTTCATGCTGTGAATCAGGATTTAGAAATGATTCTTTGGAAAGGACATACGACGTATTCTGTCACTTCATTGACGGGTGAGATTCTCGGAACGTTTAATACGGAAAGTATATACGAATCGTACGACCTTCTTGCTGACGGCACGGTCCTAGTCTTCGCAAACGGTGAAATCACGAAACGAGCCATCACGGGAGAAACGCTTGAAACGCTTGGAACATATACGGACAAGGTACGATCTGCCCAATATATCGAAGAAGCGAATCAATTAGTGGTCAAGATGTCCACCGACTCACATCTCCGAATTTTTGATTTGACCACGAAACGTTGGATTGAAAAAGAGGCGGAATCTGTCACGAATCTCCTGTGGAAAGACGGGATTTACTACTTCACGATGCGGAAAGTGTTTGATACGTATTACGTGAGTTACAATGTTGCCACTGGAGAATGGAAAGAATCATCGGTGGATGATACGTTTGTTAATTTAAGAGGAGATTGGTATGTGCTATCCCATGATGTGACGGCAGGGTATACGCCGGAGTCATTTTGGAAAGCGCCACGACAACTGTTGATCGATGTACCGAAAACAACGACACGATATGTAGTGAACCAATCCTATCAAGTGAACGGAACCGCTAAACTGATTGATGGAACATCCATTCCTGTCAGTGGGACAGAATTGTCGGCAACGTATCGATATTCTGAGAAGAAACCTTTTGTTTGGGAACAAGGTAAGTTGACGATGAACACGAATGGCGGATATTCTTTTGAATTTAGATGGAACGGGTTAGAACGAACAGAAGACTTTGTAGCATCTAACTATGTTCCGCTCACACTCGATCCGCCAACAGGTGTTTTGGGACCCATCACAGGAACAACGGCACCGAACACCCCAGTATTCGTCAGTGTGACGAAAAGCACCTCTCAGTACACCGACTCACTAGATTCATTGGTCAACTATCAGTCGAAAACGGTTCAGTCAGACGAGATGGGACGCTTCACTTGGCAACCGACGCGCTGGTTCGCACCAGGATCGCGTGTGACCGTAAAAATCGGAAGCCCATCAAGTGTATATGCCGATCCAATTGAACTGGTGACGGTAAAAGAAAGTGAAGATACTTTACCGAACGACATCACGCTTGTAACGAACTCTGTAAAATCAGGTGTGACATTACAGACCACGCCACAGGCTACCGTTGACATCGTTGCCCGTAGCGAACGCGGTTATGAAGCCTGGAGTGAGCAAGTAAATGAGGATGGGATGCTCCAAATCAAATCGTTTTCTCACATGTGGTTTGGTGTTGGGACAAAAATATACTATAAGTTACAGGATGCACCTGCCTCACAGTTCCGTCTTGCGGAAGTGAAGGCGACGTATGATGCACCTATCTTCACTTGGACGCGGACACCATTGATGTACGATAAATCGATTGATGTAACGTCTAGCACAAATGAAGCATATGAAGTTTATCGGAATGACATCCTTGTGACAAAGACGAGTTCGATGCCTTATACGTTCGATACGCCATTACGCGAAGGCGATGTGATTCGTGTCAAACGCACGTATCGCGATGCCACTTACGAATTGACGAAGACGGTTCGCGCGTTCGCACCTGTTTTGAGTGTCACGGACGTCATGATGACGAAGACACAGGCGACACTCACGATTAAAAAGACAAGTGTGGCCCCGGTTCGTTTTTACGTAAATGGTGTGGCCGTTTCACCAAAACGGTTATCAACGACACGGTACACCATCCCGGCGAAACCGGGTGACACGATTCGTGTCCGTGCCTCTGTCGGATCAAAATCCCGTGAAGTCACAGTGGAATTGCCGAAGACCTCGCTGTCCACGCTATCCATCAACGACGAAAAGTCGTTATGGGTCGGGTATGTACTACCGAACAGTACGGTGACACTAAAGAGCGGTACGAAGACAATCGCCAGTGGAACGGCAAGCAGTACAGGCCGTGTGACGCTACGATTCAGTCGACAACCGGTTGGAAGTGTCGTGACGTTGACGAGTCAGCAAGGGACGTATCGTCACATTCAGAAAAAGACCGTGACGGTCGGACCGGCTCCGACATTGTCATCGACCATTCCTTCAAGTGCGTCGAAGACATTGCGTGCGACGTCAAACGTGGCTTACGGTACACTCACGCTGATGCGTGGGACGACCGTTCTCGCAGAGAAAGAAGTAAAAACGACTTCGACGATTCTCAGTTTTTCACCGCAACGAAAAGGGACGCAGCTCACGCTTCGTCTCGTGACACCGAAAGGTCGAAGCGTAACGAAGACGTTCACCGTTCGATGAGTACTCGGACCATTCGCATGAGCGGGTGGTCTTTTTACTTTCAACATACCTGTGAGCCCTTCACTCATGTTAATATGGAAAAAAGAGGGATTTGAGGTGTGGGTCATGTGGTGGCAATGGTACGGATTTGAGACAATCATGATGTTGATCTTTGCAGGGATATCCATAGGGACTGGAAGACATCTGTTCCTGTCAAAAACGGATAAGGTTCTCACGATTTCGTTTGTGAGTATGGTCATTGGTTTTTGTATGATGCTCGTCGGAGTGGGATACATAAGAGGATTTGATGGAATGGGGTGGTTCGTATACGGTTTGCTCCTATATGGTGGAAGTCTCCTTGTCTACTTGACGTTCACTATTTTTCGTTTGAAACAGGAGGAGTAAAGAGAATGAGTGATTTGACCTTTTTGATGTTGTTGTTTCTTGGATTGACACTAGGGGTAGTGCTATCCATCTATCACGTGATGCGGCAGAAAAGAAGACGGTCCGTGTTACTCCTGATCGGTACATTCCTAGTTGTAAGTGGCTATGTACTTGTGATTGGCAATCTGGCATTTGGATACGGATGGGGAGCATTGTGGTGGGCGGTCGTCGGGCTCGCTATGAACGTCTTCGGTTTGATTGTGCATCTATTTGTAATAAGCTATCATCTATTGAAAAAGCGGCGAGTCCGGTCATGAGAATGAGCGGATTTTTTTCTGTTCAAACTTTAGACACTTTTACGTGAAATATTGAGCAAAGTCATTGAATCTTATATTGTGAAATAGTACACTAAGGTCAAGAAGTAAATGTGATGTTTATCACAATATAAAACGAAACGTATTGTTTAACATAAAAGGAGAGACGACTCATATGAAAATCGCAGTTATCGGATGTACACACGCAGGAACAGCAGCAGTCAAAGGATTACTCACCAAGCACGACAATCTCGATATCACCGTTTACGAGCGGAACGATAACGTTAGCTTCCTCTCGTGTGGGATTGCGCTCCACGTTGGTGGTGTCGTCCAACGTGCGGAAGAGTTATTCTACTCGTCACCACGTGAACTTGAAGAACTCGGTGCGACGATGCGCATGAAACATGACGTCTTGTCGATCGACTCCGAAGCGAAGACGGTCCACGCTAAAAATCTTGAGACCGGTGAAGACGTGCATGACACGTATGACCGCTTGATCGTCACGACGGGTTCATGGCCGATCGTCCCGACGCTCCCAGGAATCGAAATGAATGGAATCGAGCTCTGTAAAAACTACGCGCACGCCCAACGCATCATCGAGCGGGCGACAGACGCGACGAAGATTGCCGTCATCGGGGCTGGCTATATCGGGGTCGAGCTCGTCGAAGCGTTCGAAGCATACGGAAAACACGTCACATTCATCGATAGTGCCGACCGCATCTTGAATAAGTATCTCGACAAGTCGTTCACGGATCAATTGGAAGCGGATATGACCAGTCGCGGAATCGACCTCGAACTCGGTCAGACGGTCGAGGCATTCCGTGGAACGAGCGGAAATGTCACACATGTCGTAACAGACAAAGGTGAATTCGAAGCGGATCTCGTCATTCTCTGTGTCGGATTCCGTCCGAACACGGGACTCTTAGAAGGACAGGTCGATATGCTCGGGAACGGTGCCATCATCGTCGATGAATATATGCGTACGAGCAACCCAGATATCTTTGCAGCAGGGGACAGCTGTGCCGTCTACTATAACCCAGCGCGTACACACGCCTATATCCCACTTGCGACGAACGCTGTCCGCATGGGAACACTCGTCGCGGAGAACATGATGCAACCACGCGTCCGCTACCAAGGGACACAAGGAACGTCGGGACTTCGACTCTATGACTGGAATATCGCGTCATCTGGTCTGACGGAAGAAGCGGCAGCGCTCTTTGGACTAGAAGTGGAGAGTGTCGTCATCGAGGACGCGTATCGTCCGGAGTTCATGCCGACCGCAGAGAAAGTCGAATTCAAACTCGTCTATGAAAAAGGGACACATCGTATTGTCGGTGGACAAGTGTTATCGAAAGCGGATTTGACGCAAGCGGTCAACACACTCTCGCTCGCCATCCAAAACGAGATGACGATCGAAGAGCTCGCCTATGTCGACTTCTTCTTCCAACCGCACTACAACAAGCCATGGCACTTCCTGAACAGCGGGGCGCTTGAAGCGATGAAAGACAAAGTGAATGCCTAACAAAAAAATGCGGAAGCTAACAGCTTCTGCATTTTTTATAGATAACGTGGCGCATCTTTCATGGAATTCGTCAAAATCATATAAAGCAAGAAACTCCCTGGCAGAATCAAAAAGATGAGTCGAACTCCGATTGAAGAAATACCAAAGTATTCAGCAATCCCACCGCATACTCCAGACAGCGAGCGGTCCGTCGCCGACTTTCGAAGTGTTCGTTGCATAGAAAAAGCTCCTTATGAGTTGATATGTAAATTTTACCATATGAGTGTTGAAAAAGCGCACCAATTCAATTGGCGCGCTTTTGATTTATTTTAGAATGTCGACGAGTTCATCGAGCACTTGGTTGGCAGACAAGACGCCACCCGACGTGTTCCAAATGTCATCA
The DNA here is from genome assembly GCF_018617135.1 of Exiguobacterium sp. s163. GTDB lineage: Bacteria > Bacillota > Bacilli > Exiguobacteriales > Exiguobacteriaceae > Exiguobacterium > Exiguobacterium profundum. The sequence continues at coordinate 108,867 of NZ_JACSJN010000008.1, read as the reverse complement.
CTGACTTCTGTCACTTCCCCTGCTTTGACAGCATCGAGGTCTTTCCACAACTGGTTCGATTGCCATTCTTCGGCTGTCTTCGACCCGTCGGCCCCACCATACGTGAAGTAGACGATGTGGTCGCCCGCCATCTCTGGGATTCGTTCCATCGCGACTGGTTCAGCGAATTCCGCTTTATCTTGTGACGCTGGACGTTTGATGCCGACATCATTAAGGATGACGCCGGAGAAGCTGTCATTGAAGTAGATGCGTGACTCGCCAGGAAGGAAGCGGACGACCGAGAGTTCTTTATTCACGGCGTCCCCGAGTTCTGCTTTCGTATCTTCGACGTGCTGTTCGTAGTCGGCCAACCCTTGATTGCCTTCCTCTTCTAGGTTGAGTGCGTTCGCATAAAGGGTGAAGTTCTCTTGCCAATCACCTTTGAGCGTCTCTGACATGACCGTCGGTGCGATGGCGTTTAACTTGTCATAGATGTTCTCTTGACGAAGTTTCGTTCCGATGATGAGATCTGGCTTGAGTTTTGCGATGGCCTCTAGATTGACTTCGCTTTCTGTCCCGACTTCCGTGACGTCTGTCATCTCGGACTCGATGTGCGGGTACCACGGGTCGCCGTTCCATGATTTGACGGCTCCGACTGGTTTGACGCCGAGGGCGAGAAGGGCTTCTGTCCCTTCGTTCGTCAAGACGACGACGCGTTCTGGGTTTTCAGGTACGTCCGCCGTTCCCATCGCGTGCTCAATCGAGCGAGTCGCAGTTTCTGAACTTGTATTGTTCTCTGTATCGTCAGACCCGCCGCAAGCAGCGAGGACGACGGTTAAGCAAAGCGTAAGTAACGCGAGCATCCATTTTTTCATTACAATTCTCCTCTATGTAGGTGATTTTCCTTCCTGACTATAAGTGATAATGATTCTCACTGTCAACCCCTTTTTCTGGAACGCAATATTTGCTATGGTAGGAAAGGAAAGAAGTGAGGACATGAAAAAACCTTGGATCAAATTACTTTTCCTGATCATCTGTTTACCTATCTTAAGTTATATCTCCTTGCGCGTCGGTGTGATTGCGGTCAGCCATCAAGATGTGATGACGTTCCAAGCGGACGGGTCATCTCAAGCGATGATTGCGTTAGCCGACAATCGCATCCCACGGACGGTCGTCGCGCTACTCGTCGGTAGTGTCCTAGGTCTCGCCGGGCTCATTTTTCAACTCGTGACCCGTAACCCGCTCGCATCTCCTGATATTTTGGCGGTGAATGCCGGAGCGAGTCTGGCCATCGTGCTCGTAACGCTTTTTGGGTTCAGTAGTATCGCCTCGTTCACGACAGCCTCGCTCATCGGAGCATTTGTTGCCGGCGTGATTGTCTATCTACTGAGTGCGAACGGAGGGAACGTCATGTATATGACGCTTGCCGGAGCGTCGCTTGCCGCTCTATTCAGCTCATTTACCCAGTCAATCATCGCGTATGAGGAAGGTGCGCTTGATGAGGTACTGTTCTGGCTAACCGGATCGGTCGCCGGACGATCGCTCACGCTCGTCGAGACGTTGTTGCCATGGATGGCGGCGGCGGTCATTCTCGTTCTCTTGCTCAGTAAAGAGTTAGAGACGTTATCGCTCGGAGACCAGGTCGCCCGTTCACTCGGGCAAAATGTCGGCATCATCAAGTTTGTCGCCGTGACGCTCGCCGTCGTGCTCTCCGCATTCGGAGTGGCGCTTGCCGGACCAATCGCATTTGTTGGTCTGCTCGCTCCCCATTTGGCGAAATATCTGTTCGGGACGGCCTTTTTCGCTCGTCTCGCCGGAAGTGCCCTCATCGGTAGCGTTCTGTTGCTTGCGGCTGATATTCTGGGACGCATCATCCTGTTCCCACGCGAAGTGACTGTTGGGGTCGTACTCGCCGTCATCGGTGGGGCATTCTTCATCTATCTCGTCAGTGTCAGACAAGGAGTCTTTAAATCATGAAAACATATCGCTTTCGAAAAGGTCCTGTCTCGTTCACGCTCCGAAAGCGTGAAATCGAGTTGGCGCTTCTACTCGTCGTCGGATTGCTCGTGTCGATTTATTTCGGGCTCGCCATCGGTGACACATTCCTTAGTCCCGCCTCACTCGCTGCCCTGTTCATCGGAGCAGGGGATGCATTCGAGCAGCTCGTCGTCTTCGAGTTTCGGATGCCACGTGTGTTGATGGCAATCACTGCCGGCGCAAGTCTCGCCGTCAGCGGTCACTTGTTACAACTGACAATCAAAAACGAACTGGCATCCCCGGAGATTTTCGGGATTGTCGGAGGTGCAGGGGTTGCGACAGCTACGTTCTTCACCGTTTTCTCGGATGAGCGAACGAATCAGCTGTCAGTGCCGCTCGCCTATATCCCAATCGCTTCGTTCCTTGGGGCGATTGTTGTCGGGATGTTCCTCTTCTATTTGTTGAAACGTGGAGTCCCATCTGTCCGGCTAGCACTTGTTGGGATTGGAATCAGCATCTTCTCGCAAGGGATCGTTCAGTTCATGATGCTCGCCTCGAACGTTTACCGAAAGAACGATATCCAACAATGGCTCACCGGTACCGTCTACGCCGCGACGTGGAATCAATTGAAGATTATGGTGCCGTTCGTCCTTCTCTTTTTGCTGGCAGCCTTCTTGATTGAACGTCATGTTCGTCCGCTCCATATCAGTGAAGCGACAGCGACGAGCATCGGCGTACCGGTACGCGGGATTCAGCGTGGGACGTTGTTGCTTTCCTGTTTACTCGCCGGCATCGGTGTCGCCTTTGTCGGTGCAATCGGGTTTGTCGGGTTGATGGCACCTCATATCGCCCGACAAGGGTTGAAGCTCCCTTACATCTGGGCGACGCTACTTGTCGGGGCGACGATTGTCGTGTTGGCGGACGTACTCGCTCGGACGATTTTTTATCCGTATGAACTACGGACCGGCGTGATGACAGCCGTCATCGGAGCACCGTATTTCTTCTACTTACTTCGACGGATGATGAAAGGAAGCATGAGATGAACACATTTGATTTGAACCACGTAACCATCGGATATGAACAGAAGACGGTGCTCGATCAATTATCATTCTCCATCCCACATGGGAAAATCACCGTCCTTCTCGGCGCGAACGGCTGCGGGAAGTCGACGCTCCTCTCGACGCTTGCGAGACAGCGAGATGCACTTGGCGGGGAGATCGCATTTCGAAACAAACCGCTCGATTCGTATCGAGCGAAAGAGGCGGCTCGACTCATGGCATTCATGCCACAAGTGAACGTGGCACCGGATGGATTGACCGTCGAACAACTCGTCCGATTCGGGCGTTATCCGTACCAGACGTTCTTCAAACGATATTCGGAAGACGATGAACGGGCCGTCGAGCGGGCACTCGCCTTCACCGATACGGTATCGCTCCGTGACACGCTCGTCAGCAACCTTTCTGGTGGACAAAAGCAACGGGTGTGGATCGCGTTGGCACTCGCCCAAGAATCGGAGACGATCCTGCTCGATGAACCGACGACATACTTGGACATGTCGCACCAAATCGAGATTTTAGATTTGATGTATCGATTGAATCGATTGGAAGGAAAGACGATCATCATGGTACTTCACGACCTTCACTTGGCCTGTCGCTATGCCGATCATGTCATCGCATTAGCTGGCGGTAACGTGTATCGCGAAGGAAGTCCGAACGATGTCGTCGATGAGACGTTCATGAAAGACGTATTCGGTCTCAAAGTCGTGGTGACCGAGGATCCGCTATATGGGACACCGCTCTGTGTACCGTATTCGCACTACGAGTTGAATGAAAAACGACCGACCTGAACCTAGTCTGCGGACTAGGTTTTTTTACGGAAAAGCAGGGAAAAGAGTAGGGTAAGTGCGCGTCATGTTTTCTACCTAAAGGAGAAATTTTCCATGGCTAAAAAGGAAAAACAGCCGTATCACATCGTCACGTACCCATAAGAATCGATTTCAGACGGGCTTGCAGCAGAGTTCGGAGGAACGGTCACGCGGACAGACGAGGAGCTGTGAATCATGAAACTCGGGATTTTAGGTGCCGGGAAAGTCGGACGCACGCTCGGGGAGCAGTTCGAACGAGCAGGCTATGAGGTGCTGTACGGGACACGGACGGAGCGAGAAGGGACATTGACGCTACAAGAGGTCGCCTCGACGAGCGACCGGACGGGGTGTCGGGTGCGGAGTATTTGCAGCGACTCATTCCTGATACGAAAGTTGTGAAGGCGTTCAATCAGACAGGGGTCGAGAATTTAGGCGATCCGAATGGGTCCGTCATGTTCGTCGCAGGTGAAGATGAGGAAGCAGTGCGGCTTGTTGTCGAGCTATCGAACAAGATCGGCTTCGATACGCATCCGCTCCACGGGCTGAAGCTTGCTCGTGAGCTCGAAGGGTCGGGTGGCTGTGGATTCATCATGCAGTGAATGAGCGAAAATCACGGGACTTCGCCTTCTACTTAACAGAACGCTAAAAGACGATTGAGGCGAGATGCCTCAATCGTCTTTTTGATTAGAATCCTGTATAGCGATCAGAACGCGTTTGCAGCAGCTTAATCGTCTCGCGCTCAATCTGCTCAACTTCACGTTGTTGCCAACCCGGCATGAGAAATGCATCAACGAGTGCCCAAATGCCTGTGATGAATGCACCGAGACCGAGCGTCAAGACGACGAGTAGGACCATGGCGATTCCTGAACCGATTTTTTTGAAATAGAAACGATGCGCACCAAATGCACCGAGGAAAAACCAAAGCAAGTAGGCGACGAGCAAGCTACGTTTTCGTTTTTCGACTTCGCTGTTCACGAGTAACATTTCTTCTGTCGTCAAATCCATACGCGAATCATACATAGGACTCCAACTCCTTATCCATAATTGTTATAATGAGTTCGCACTCAAGTATATCGGAAAATGGATTTGTTTCCATGATTTCCTAAAAAGAAAAGAGGTTCTTTATGCTTTTTCCGATTTTGACGTTCATCGTCGCCTTCGTTCACGTCGTCGGTGGGGCGATTGCCCTTTATCAATATCCGCAATATAAGCGCATGGCCATCAGTGCCATCGTACTCGGGTTCGTCTACGGTGGGTTGACCGTGGCGGTGATTGGATTATGACGAACAGACCACTGCGTTCGCGTCTTCAAATGAAGAGCGGCTATCAGTTAGGGACATACTTATTTTTAGGTCTCATCATTTTTGATTTGCTCTTAGGCGACGTGCCAAAAACCTCGTTTGCGATGTATGCCTTGCTCTTTTACTTTTGGCAACGGGAGCGTGTAGAAAAAGAAGAGAAGAGGTTAGCCGAGAAGATGAAGCGGAAGTCGGATGAGTGGACCATCACACTTGTCGTCTTGCTTTGTTTAGTAGGCTATGTGCTCTCCCTTGGCCTACAATATCCATCTGTTTCGTTGCTCGAACTGAGCATCTATGGCTTCTCGACAATCTTCTGCATCCGGGCGTTGACCTTGATCTATGCGATGCACCAACAACAGCTCGACTAAAAACCATCCTTCCGCTGAGAAAGGATGGTTTTTTGTTTAAGACGCCGCTCGTCGTAGGACGAGCTTTTCTTTTACATAAATTCCGCTATAGACGAGGAAACATCCGAAGCTGACCAACAGTCCGATGTAGACGCTCATCATGAACGGGGTGAGAAGCGACCCGATTAAAATCGTCGAGCGTGATAAGAAGTCGGCACCGGCGAACGAGGTTCCGGCAAACGCCGAGTACGCACCACGGCGGTCTTCTGGCATCATGTTCGCCTTCTCCGTGTTCAATACCGGTGAGTACAACAATTCGCCGAATGTTGCGATGAGCATGAAACCGAGAAGGAGCATCATCGAGTTCGCGCTCGTGATGACGGCGTACCCAATCGTGTACAACGCGAGTCCGCCGAGTAGCGTATGCTTGTTTGAGAAACGTGAGGCGAGACGTTGAATGAAGAATGTCAACGCGACGACGATGAGCGTGTTCTCGATTTGAATGAGACTCATCATCCGCACCCCGTTGATTGTCCATGATTCAATCGAGAGCGGTTCGAATGAATCGGCGAGCCGGACCGCGACATAACTACCCATCGAGAACTCGGCAGCGAGGATACACATCGAGCCGAAGACGACTTTGACGAACGGACGGTCACGCCAGGCGATTTGATAGCTTTGGAACACGTCGACGAAGACGAGGCGAAGCTTTTGGGACGTCCACGTCCGTTTCGTGTCCTCGAGGAAGATGGCGTACGCGATCGGCAACATGCTCGACGTGAACGTCAAAATCCAAAATAGTAACAATTGATTGCTGACATAGAGCCAGCCCCCGAGTGCCGTCCCAATCGTGATGGATAAGTTGATCAACCAGTAATCGAGCGCGTACACGGCTTTTCGGTTCTCAGGCGTTGTCGCATCGATGATGATGGCGCTCATCGCAGGCCGCCCAAGGTTGTTCGTGACCGTGAAAATCGTATAGGCGATCATGAAAATGATCATCTGGTCGAACTGGAGACTGAGCGTCATGACGAGAAACATCGAAGCGGTGAGACTTGCCGTCAACACGAGGAGTCGCTTCCGTGAGAATTTATCGGCGAGATAGCCTCCAATCAACCCGATCACGTATCCGAGACAGACGAGCGAGATCAAGAAGACGCCCGCGATCCATTCATTGAACGCTTTGACAAAGAGAAGTGCCATGAACGGCATGATGGCGAATGAGACCGAACGATTAAAAAATGATGTCACGAGTCGAACTTTTATTGGTTTAGGTATATCTTTCCATTTCATCTTGTCACCTTCCATTCTGTACCTGTATGATAAACAAGACAACGGATTTGAAAAATGGACGACATGGGGAAATGATGTCCACTTTTAAAGGGGGATGTGACGTGGATGCGTATTTATTTCGATTGTGGAAAGAGTGTCGGGACGGAGCGTACACGATTTCCGATATGGCGGAAGCCATTCATTTAAGCCCGAAACAGACGAAGCGTCATTTGTCACGGTGGCAAGAAGAAGGGTGGCTCACGTATACGAGCGGACGCGGACGGGGAAATTTGACGCGTCTCGAATGGCTACGACACGTCGAGCGTGATTTGGCCAAACAGCTGCTCGAACGCATGGAGAAAGAGTCGGTCGAGGCAGTGACGAATCAACTGGAGTGGGACTGGTCGCCTGCGCAGGCAGGTCGGTTCATGCGCCAGCTCGAGAAGAAGTTCGGTTACGTCCAGACGTCGAGCGATGCGCTCATCATCCCGCGCCGTCGTCACTTTTTGACGACACATCCGCTTGAGGCGGCTGACATCCACAGTGCCCACCTCGTCCAGAACGTCTTCAATCGTCTGTTCATGATTGACGCGTCTGGTGAGGTCACAGGGGAGCTTGCGCATCACTATGAATGGCAGGGGAATACGCTCGTCTTGTTTCTTCGGAAAGGGGTCCGATTCCATGACGGGTCGCTCATGACGAGTAAAGATGTGACGAAAAGTTTACGCACACTCGTTCAGTCGGATGCGTATCGGTATATGTATCGGAACGTCCGGCATATCGCATCGAACGGCACGTATCGCGTCGACGTCACGCTCGACCGGCGTCGGAATTCGTACATCCCGAAACTGTCGATGATTCATACGAGTATCGCTAAAGGAAGTGTCGGGACGGGGCCGTTTCAATTGGATCGCCATGACAAGGAGAAGACGGTTCTTCTCGCCTTCGAGAATTATTTTGGGGTGCGGGCGCTCCTGGACCGGGTCGAGTTCATTAAAGTGCCGGACGGATACGATCCGACGTATCGCATCTCATCAAGAGATTCCAAAGAAACCGGACACATCTCGACACCGTCCGGGTTCGGGCTTGTCATCTTGAACAGTCATCCGAATAGTGTGTTCGCGAATGAAGAGGCGCGGCATTATATGCATCGCTTGATTGCGGAGATTCGACCGGAGATTGGGACGTTGAATGAGCGAAGAACACCGAACGACCGAGGGTTTCTCGGTTCGATGAGCGAGATGTATCGCATTCCAAAAGGAACACCTGTCCCGTTCGACCGACCGATTCGCATCAAACAGACGGACTTCACGAACGATACGACCGACTGGATTGCCGAGATGTTGACACGTCATGGGATTGCCTATGAGTTCGTGCCCATCAGCTTCAAAGATTCGATTCATGACAAGACGTATTATGAATACGTCGATTTGGTCGTTCACGGGGAAGTGTTCGAGCGGAACATCACGCTCGGGTTTGAACAGTTCATGACGAACGAGTACTCGCCTCCTCATAAAGTGTTCCCTTATATAGAGGGGATGACCGAGCGAGTTGGGCAATATGATGACCTGCCGTTTGAGGACTGGTTGCCGCTGCATCGAGAGATCGAGCGCGAGTTAAAAGAGAAGTCGTACTTTATCCCGCTCTATAACGAGGAGCGGACCATTCCGTTCCCGGTCGAGCTGAAGGACGTCTGTGTCGACTTGTTCGGTTATTTTGATTTTGCGAAACTATGGATTCCATCATAAGGAGGGGTTCGATGAGGAAAAAAATATTGTTTGCATTTCTTTTATTCAATCCAATCGTATTTCTGATTGGATTGTGGAATGGAGAATGGGTGATGATAACAGTGGCAGGATTCGGTGTTGTCTTCCATGCACTTTATCAGGAGCAACTCGAACAGTTCGATGAAGAGAAGGTGAAGTCACTGATACAGAATGTCGATTCGAAACTCGTCTCATCGATTGGCTTTCTTTCAATTTTCAGCTTTTTTGTCGTCGTCTGGTTCTTTGACGAGACGTCAGTTCCGTTGCTTGATACGATGTACGTCGTGTTTGGTGTCATCATGATGCGTCGTGGTATGTTGATTCGCAGTGCCGTACTCCATGAAAAGATTGATTTGACGAACGTCATCCATATAAAGAAAACCCCGAGCTCGTAAGACTCGGGGTTTCATTATGCGGATTTGTCCGTGCCTTCTTTTTTGACTTTTCGGGCGAGTGCCAAGATTTGATACACTTTGAAAAAGTCATAAGCGGCGACGGCGATGATGAAGTACGTCCAGAAGCTGAAGCCGTACTCTTGTACCGAGAAGTACGCGAGGACGGTGAACAACACACCGAACGAGAGACTGAAGAGCATCATCACTTTTAATTGTCGCGGCATAACTGCCACCTCATTTCTACATTAAAAATAGTACGAGCATCACGAGCGCGTTGTTAAACGTGTGGATGGCGATTGGAACGATCAATCGTCTTGTCTTCGCATACGCGTAAGAGAATGCGAAACTCATCGCGATATACACGAGGAATCGATTATCTTGGTGGATAAGTGCGAATAGGATCGAACTGACCCCAAAGGCAATCCAGAAACCGAAGCGCGCGTTCAAGTTCCCGAACAAAATATGACGGAAAAGAATCTCTTCGATGATCGGTCCGAGCAAGACGACCGGCAAAATCATAAGTGGAATGACTTCCACCATCTCGGCGATGTTTTGTGTGTTCATCGACTCGACCAGTTCACCAGAGATGGCCGTCTCAATCAAGTTCGCGACGATGACGAGCCCGTATTGCATCAAAATCCCGAGCCCGATCCATTTGACCGTGTCGTTCAAGTTCGACTGGATGCCTTGCGCCTTGTATTGTTTCAAGTCCGGCCAGATGAGTAAAATCGACAGAACAATCGTCACACCGAATCCGATGGCGAGCCAGAGCCCGACGAACGTTTCTGTTAACCATTCCGGTCGCACTTCGCTAATCACGAGCGGGAATAGTTGGACGAACGCATATAGTAAAATCGGGGTGAGGTGCCGGAGACGAATGTTAGGCGCCATCGAAAAACGGGTATTTATCGATTGGTTTGAGTTTAATGTAGCCAATTCAACACGTCCTTAATCATAAGAATGAACCTACCTTTTTCTCATTGTAACAAATAAGTTCTCTTGACCGCGAGTAAGAGCATTTTTTAATGTATCCCCCTTGATTTTTTTATCGACACATACTAAACTAATCAGTGTTAGCACTCCTTTTAACTGAGTGCTAAAACCTTACGATACACATTACATCATTCATATTCGGAGGAGGGTTTTTCCATGTTAAAACCACTAGGCGATCGTGTCATCATCGAAGTCGTGGAGAAAGAAGAAAAGACGATCGGGGGCATCGTGCTTCCTGATACGGCGAAAGAAAAGCCGCAACAAGGGAAAGTCATCGCAGTCGGAACAGGCCGCGTGACGGACGAAGGCAAGCGCATCGATCTCGACGTGAAAGAAAATGATTTGGTCATCTACTCGAAGTACGCAGGTACCGAAGTGAAGCATGATGGAAAAGAGTACTTAATCGTTCGCGAGAGCGATATTCTCGCAATCGTAGGCTAAGCACCATTATTCAAAAACTTTTTTAGGGGGAAATGAACGATGGCAAAAGATATTAAATTCTCAGAAGATGCACGTCACGCGATGCTTCGCGGTGTCGATGCACTCGCTGACGCAGTCAAAGTAACGATTGGACCAAAAGGACGCAACGTTGTCCTCGAGAAGAAATTCGGTTCACCACTCATCACGAACGATGGTGTGACAATCGCGAAAGAAATCGAACTCGAAGACCGCTTCGAAAACATGGGCGCGAAACTCGTTGCGGAAGTCGCGTCGAAGACGAACGAAGTCGCAGGGGACGGTACGACAACAGCGACAGTCCTCGCACAAGCGATGATTCGTGAAGGACTCAAGAACGTCACGGCGGGCGCGAACCCGATGATCCTTCGTAAAGGAATCGACAAAGCGGTAACACGTGCGCTTGAAGAGTTGAAAGCCATCTCGAAACCAATCGAGTCAAAAGAAGCGATCGCACAAGTCGCGGCCATCTCGGCAGCGGACGAAGAAGTCGGCGAATTGATCGCAGAAGCGATGGAGCGTGTCGGTAACGATGGTGTCATCACAATCGAAGAATCACGCGGCTTCACGACTGAGCTCGACGTTGTCGAAGGGATGCAGTTCGACCGTGGATACTTGTCACCATACATGATCTCAGACTCTGACAAAATGGAAGCGTCACTCGACAATCCGTACATCTTGATCACAGACAAGAAGATCTCAAACATTCAAGAAATCATCCCAGTGCTCGAGCAAGTAGTGCAACAAGGGAAGCCGATCTTGATCGTCGCAGAAGACATCGAAGGCGATGCCCTCGCGACACTCGTCTTGAACAAACTCCGTGGTACGTTCAACGCGGTAGCCGTCAAAGCACCAGGATTCGGTGACCGTCGTAAAGCGATGCTCGAAGACCTCGCGACACTCACGGGAGGTCAAGTCATCACAGAAGACCTCGGTCTCGACCTCAAATCAGCATCACTCGACATGCTCGGTCGCGCATCGAAAGTCGTCGTCACAAAAGACACAACGACTGTCGTCGAAGGTGCAGGGAACGAAGAAACAATCAAAGCACGCGTTCAAACGATCCGCAACCAAATCGAAGAGACAACGTCTGACTTCGACCGTGAAAAACTCCAAGAGCGTCTTGCGAAACTTGCAGGTGGCGTAGCCGTCGTCAAAGTCGGTGCAGCTACGGAGACAGAGCTCAAAGAGCGTAAACTCCGCATCGAAGACGCGCTCAACGCGACACGTGCGGCAGTTGAAGAAGGAATCGTTGCGGGTGGTGGTACATCACTCATCAACGTCATCCCAGCTGTTCGTGCGCTCCTTGCAGAAGTGACAGCGGACGAAGCGACTGGTGTGAAACTCGTCCTTCGTGCCCTCGAAGCACCGGTCCGTCAAATCGCGGAAAACGCGGGTGAAGAAGGTTCGGTCATCGTCGAGAAGCTCAAGAACGAATCAGTCGGTGTCGGGTACAACGCGGCAACTGGCGAATACGTCGACATGATCGCGCACGGGATCGTCGACCCAGCGAAAGTGACGCGTTCAGCACTCCAAAACGCGGCATCTGTCTCAGCGATGTTCCTCACAACAGAGGCCGTCATCGCAGACAAGCCAGAAAAAGACGCTCCTGCAATGCCTGACATGGGCGGCATGGGTGGAATGGGCGGTATGATGTAAGTCATACGCTTTTACAGGAACCATTCATCAGCGAAAGCTGGTGGGTGGTTTTTTTGTTGTCAGTAATGATTCAAAATGATTAAAGTCAGTTAACTACTCTTCTCTGTCAATTATATTTTTAAAACACTCTATATGTTATATAATGGAATTAATAAAATTTAAAAGTAATATAATGTATTTTGTTAATTCGTTTTAACTAGGGAGGAATTGATTTTGCAGGAAGCGATGTATGAGGGAAAGAACGTAAATTTATCAGTTTTATTAGATGAAAAGCGAGAAATTCGTGAACTGAAAAAAAGTTCGGATAAAGGGGCGTTTAGCTGCCCGTATTGTAATGAAACACTTATCATAAGGGCCGGGAGTGATCGGGTTCACCACTTCTCTCACAAGCAATCAAAGTCATGTGAACTTTCTATTGAAAGTGACAAGTACCAGGATCAGATTAAAAGAGAGTCAAAACAGCATTCGGTTATAAAGAACTTTATTCATGATGAACTGAAAGCTCAACAAAAAATAAATAAGGAACTCGAAGTTGAATACGGTTTTGTTGCAAAAGCGACTGAAAAGTGGCGTTACTATCCTGATATTATCGTAAAGAATGTGGATAAAGAAATTGCGATTACGGTGCTTACCAATGTGACACAAAATCGAGATGAAAAATTGGCTAAGCAAATTATTAAACGGAATACATACTTCAAAGAAAAGGGACTTATACCCATTTGGTTCATTGAAAATACAGAACAGTCGATTGATTTAAGTCGTCATGTGATTCACCTTTGGGAAGCTGAGTTAAATCTGGCGATGAAAACTCCTGAAGATTTAATGTGGGAAACATTATTGAATGAAACAGCGCGTGATCAATCCTTATTCGAACTATTTGATTATCATCACCAAAATATTCCGAATTTTTATAAGGTTCGAAGCCTTTACTATATCCAATCTAAAGAAGATAGTATCCAATTCTCTGTTCGACGTTTTATTGAAGATGAGCACAAAAATCCATTCCGAGCATTTGCGTTAAACGGAGGATATGAAATCAGTCTATCTACTGCCTTGTTGACTACTGAAACATTACAACTAAGCGATCCTAAAATCGAAATGCAGCTAAGAGATTCCTTTCTACAAGAATTGAAGCAGAAGAAAAATGAATATATAGCGAAACAAAAAGAAATCGAAGACGCAAATAGAACTGAATTACTAAACAAGCGTTACGATTTATCAAAACGCCAAGTAAGCTCGAAGAATTTGCTAACAAAAAGTCATTTTCGAACGGCAATTTTGGAATATATCAAAACTTGTAGGTTAAGATTGATAAATGCTGACGATGTAGCAGAGTATCTAGTGCTCAATGGTGCTTCAAATAAGTCTTACAATACAGGCCGCTACAAAATTTACTCAGACGTCTGTGCTTGTCTTGATCAATTAGTCGAAGAGAACGTAATTGAACTTTCGTCAACGGGCGGGCAACGAGATAGAACGTATGCTGTAAAAACTATATAAAATCATTAAAATGCCTAGAAAGAGCAAAGTATAGAAGCGAATCCGAAATGACGTGTTTGATTACAGACTCTGTTTGTTTGAGGGGATTAAATGAAAATTCAAATCACCTATACATTTCAATCTTGAGATGTATAGGTGACGTATTGTTTAAAACATTATTGGGCTTGTTTTCCTTCGAAAAGTCGTTGTAGAAAAAAGTTTTCCTTCTCTGAGCGAAGACCTTGAAGATACTCCAAATGGTCAATTTTTTGAATCGAACCGACGGAACGCTTTTTTGTTCCTGGCATTTCAGTGATGACTTCCATCACGTCGACCGTGGTCGAACCGCCAGGCATTACTAGATATCTTGCTACACTAATTTCTTTTCCTTTACCTACATGTCCATAGCGCACAACTGCTTTCCAATAGGACCACTCTGTAATCGCCTCATTAGTATTCATAATTTCTCATCCCTTCTTCTAATGTTCATTGAATTGAAAGTAAATATTCGACTACGTTATTAAGTTGATTTTAGAAAACGAACGAGAATAAGGTATGTAATAAAATTGACTAAGGTTAATATTTTATGAGGTGTAGTCAAAAGCGCAACAGACAAAAGTGAAAAGACGAAAAATCAAGCAGTGGCCTCGTGTAGTATGAAGTTACGACGAAACTATATTAATACATGATTTAATTTTTAACAGAGAAGGGGAGTTTGAAATGGCCACACCGATTACAATTTTTAAAAACAATCAGAAACTAAGGGAAGAGTCGAATATTCAATTAGCAGCAACATTCTTCTCAGACCTTTTAAATTTAAATAAGTCGAAATGCTTTAACGCGATTGAGAGAGGCTATACCTATAACATTCCATTTTTTGACCAAGAGGATGAGTATCGATTTATTGCTCCAAAGGATATTGCATTAAAGAGAAGGATTGAATTAGAAGAGAGAGACCATCATAATGCCCGTCGGATTTGGCTCATCCCAGCAAATCCGAATGAATATGACTTAGAGAGTGCTTTTGGTCGATATGATTTTTTACATTGGAGACGGTCCTTCAACTATGAAAATGGGGACATTCTATTTATCTATCTGTCTGGCCATATTCAGAAAGTACGTTATAAAGTTGAAGTAATTGAAGGGGTTGTGCGCTCTTCAGATGTGAGTTATGATGGTACATTTCGGAAAGGTGAAGTTCAGTTTGAGGATTCTAAAGAATTGGACTGGTCTCGCATTCGTTTGTTAGACGAAGTAGACAATGACCTATTGTCTTTAGAATATTTGCGAGAAAATGGATTGAAAGGAAATGTTCAAGGGTCGATGAAGTTGATAGGAGAATTGAAAGACTACATCACTTCGTTTTTCGACAAAGATTTAACCGCTGGGTATTATGCAGACGAAGTGCCAGAATTATTAGAAGAAGGCAAACGAAAAATCGTTTCAGTTAATACGTATGAACGTAACCCGCTCGCACGTAAACGATGCATGGAATACTACGGGGTGAGCTGTCAGGTTTGCCAAATCAACTTTGAAAAAAAATATGGTGAAGTCGGTAGAGATTTTATTCACGTCCATCACATTAAACCACTTCATGAGATTGGACGGAATTATGTGGTGGATCCAATAAATGACTTAAGACCGGTTTGTCCAAATTGCCATGCAATGCTACATCGAAAAGAAGGTGGCGAGTACTTAACGATTGAACAGCTGAAAAATAGAATAAAATCTAACCCTGGAGGAAATCATGATCATTTATAACGAACCCAAGTACATGTTTGTAGAGCACATCTTAGAAAAAGAAATTAGTTATATCCTTAGTAAAAACATCGAAGAAAAAATGAATCGGCGCGTTAGTGCTTCCGAGATGATTTCATGGGAAAACTCACTTTCAGAGATGATGCGGGTCATTCGAGGAGAATCGATACCTGATGACGTAAATATTCTTCTTGAGTTTAATTTACCATCAACTCAAAAACGAATTGATTTCATTATTGCGGGGAAAGATACGGATGGTCAAAAGAATGCAATTATTATCGAACTAAAGCAATGGACGAAAGCTGATCTCGCTGACGGAGATGGTATCGTCCAAACCGCCTTTTACGGAAGAACCCAATCGACAGTCCATCCTTCTTATCAAGCCTTATCGTATCGCCGATACTTGGAAAATTATCTTGAATCGGTAGATCCAATCGAGTCTGATATAACACTTGATTCATGCGCTTATTTACATAATTATATTCGATCAAGGAAACATGAAAATGAACCTTTATTGAATGATCGATACAGACATTATTACAAGGAAGCACCGATTTATTTCAAAATGGATGATTTACGCTTAGCTGCTTACGTCACAAAACGAGTAGGGGCTGGTAAAGGCGCAGACATTGCTAAGGAAATTGAGACCGGAAAACTGAGACCTTCAAAAAAATTAGTAGAGACGTTAAATCTGATGTTTGAAGGGAACGAAGAGTTCATATTATTGGATGAACAAAAAGTGGCCTATGAACAGATTTTAACGATTTATACTGAGCATGTGTTACATACGGACGAGAAGCATGTTGTATTAATTAAAGGTGGACCGGGGACTGGGAAATCCGTAATCGGTTTGAATGCTCTAAAGGCACTCATGAATGAGCAGGCATTAGTCGAGTATATTACGCCGAATGCAGCTTTCCGAGAAGTCTTACGAAAAAAGCTGGCAAGACAAAAGAGCATTATTGAAATTCGAGATATGTTTAAAGGTTCCGGTTCTTACGTAGATACTCAAATGAATAAAATTGACGTATTAGTTTGTGATGAGGCGCACCGATTAAAAAATCATGGACATATGCAACGAAAAATTGAAGGAGAGAATCAAGCGACTCAAATTATTCGGAGTGCGAAAATGAGTGTTTTCTTTATTGATGATGAGCAAATGATTTCGAAGAAAGATATTGGGTCCTATTCATTGATTAAAGAGGAAGCCAATAAGCAAAATGCTATTATTCACGAATTAACATTGGATTCTCAATTTCGATGTGGTGGATCAGGTAACTATATTGAATGGATAAATAGATTTTTTAATAATGAAGAGGAAATTGAATTAGACGGGTCATATGACATTCAAGTATTAGACTCACCACAGCAATTGATTGACGAAGTTGTGTCGAAACGTGACGGTCGCGTTACGGCTGGGTATGCATGGAGTTGGACGAAAGAACGATTAAACGGACAGCTTGTTGCAGATGTACAGATTCCTGAGCATGATTTCGCAATGCCTTGGAATGATTCAAAACGTTTAGACTGGGCTATTCATCCAGATGGACGTGAACAGATTGGATGCATCCATACAGTACAAGGCTTAGAAATGACATATGCAGGAGTAATCATCGGTCCTGATTTAGGTTATGATCCACAATCAAAACAATTGATTGTACGGCGGGAAGAATTCAAAGATAGTGGGGCTAGACCGGCAAAACCGAAGAAGAATGAAGTGGACGCTCTTGAGCGGCTCGTGAAAAATACGTATCGCACATTAATGACTCGTGGGATGAAGGGATGTTACGTGTATTGTTGTGATCCTGAGTTACAACAATATATGAAGCAACGTATAGCTTTTACGAGTAATGAATATAAAAATGTAACTAGAGAAGTTTGACTCTAGTTACATTTTTCTTTCGGTTACAAAGCTAGATTGATCAATCAAGTAGACATAAACAGGTTTTGATAATGACTCAAACATATCACTATCAATGTTCGTATCTTTAGAAAGCAACACAATATATCTTCCATCACCATTTGGATACTCTGAGTAATAATCCACAATATCTAATGGATGAAATACATGTTTTATTTGACGACCATTTGTTAATTCATATTCTCGAACAAGCTGTTCGAATTTTTTAGGATTGATTCGAGAACTACTTTCAATTTCACTTAAAGGGTTAAATTCAAATTGCCCAATTAATTTAGGATAATCAATTTGAATCATACTTTGTCGATCAAGTTGTTCTAGCTTAATATATTTTATTTGATTAAGTGATTTTACTGATGCATTCAGTTTGTTCAATGTCTTAGAGTTAGTAGATGTCATATTAGATTGAAGTTGAAAAATTTGATCGTACAACTGATTGGTTTGTTCATCTAAAGATTTGCTAATAAACTCTCGCAATTTGAAGGTGTAAAGACTCTTCTTTTCTTCTAAAGGTTTTACTTCGGCAGTAATATAAGTCGTCAAAAAATCTACAACTTTCTCATCGTATGAAGCTTTATCGATAGTAGCTAAAGATAAGAAGTCACTTGTATACAACCAATTGTTACTCAAATGAATTAAAGTTCCATTTTTCTGTTCTCCAATCGTTAAAATTGTATTATACATTGTTTCTTCTTTACTATTTTTAAGTCTAATCTTGAAAACCCAAATGTTTTTTAAATTGAGTAGATTGTTATTAAACATATATTTTTGAGCAGGTAATTGAACTGCAGGCGTTTCCAGATAATCTAGCATCCATTTATAGAGAAAGTGAGACTTTGTAATCTGAGACAAATCATCAGATTCTTTTAAATCAAAAACCGAAAAAGGTGTTTCAATTGACCAGTTAAGACTGTCTTCATAGTTCTTCTTGAATGAGGGTGGTAAATAGGAAATTTGAAATTGTTTTTGACTTTCATCTAGAATGACGTTTTCTTGTTTCAGAGCTTGAATAATAAATTTTTGGTGAAGACCAAGAGGTACTCGATTGACTTCTGCAATCACTAAATCATCTTTTATCTTTTGTAAGTCATATTTTGAAGTTAAATAGCTCCAATGATCAGAAGCGTATTTAAGTTTAAGTTGTTCGTCATCTAATTGTTTATCAAGCTCGTTCACAAAATCAGATAGGTTTTTTCGAGATACAACAGTATCTTCCATAATGCGACTTAATGAGAAATCATTTCCTAACACATCGCCTAAAAAATCATATACACTGTTTTCCCCCAGATTTGATTTCATAGATTCCAGTTTCTCAAAAAGCTTTGTTAGAACATAGCCTTCACGCGTGTTATTTGCGACCATATTCACAATTAGTACGTCATTCTGCTGACCGATACGATGGATTCGACCCATACGTTGCTCCAATTTGTTAGGATTCCAAGGAATATCATAGTTCACAAGTTGATTACAGAATTGAAGGTTGATTGATTCTCCGCCAGCGTCAGTCGCGATCATAATTTGAGCATCTTTTTTAAAGTACTCAATCTGAGTTAAACGCTCTTTCATTGATTGGCTACCCTGTAAAATGGCAATATGATCAACATGAAATGACAGACGTTTTTTTAAAAAAGTTAAGGTGTCGACAGATTCAGTGAAAATCAATAATTTCTCTTCTTGATTTAATAATCCATCTGCGCCCAATAATAAATCTTCTAATTCAATGTATTTCCGTTCGGTATGATATCGTCGAAATTGTTTGATTTCTGAGATTAGTTCATGAACGATATTGAGTTCTTCCTGAATGCGATTTGTGTCAACAAATTCAATAATGTCATCAACTAAGTCTTCAGCTGAATTAAGGGTAAATTCGTCTTCACTTTTTTGTTGATAGGTTTTTATGACATTTGTCATTCGTTTTTTTCGATCACGTTCATTTAATTCTAAGTACAATGTTAATTTTTGAAGTCGTCTGTCCAGAGACTGTTCAATCGCAAACATCGATGAACTTAATCGTCGTTGTAAAATCATGAGTGCGAAAGTGGTGGCATTTTGCTTATTTGCCACTGCTTTATTATAGTAATCCTGCACGTAAGACGTTACAGAATTGTACAATTCGAGTTCTTCTTTACTTAACTCGTATTGAATGGTTTTCGTGACTCTTTTTGGAAATATACTTTTTCCGTTTAAATCAACCATGTCTTCTTTTAGTCGACGAACAATATACGGATTACTTGTTTGATTGAGTGCTTCTTCACTTAATGAATCGTGAAATACGAGAGGGTCAAGCAATTTTAAAAGTAGTCTATAATTTTGTGCATCACCTTTGTGAGGTGTTGCTGTTAGTAATAAAGCATGAGGGGTACGTTGAAGTAATTTTTCACCTAACGCATATAACTTAGTTTTCACGATTTTTTTACTATTCGTTTGATAGGCAGCCATTTTATGTGCTTCATCAATGATGACTAAATCAAAATCTGCTTCTAGTATTAACTTTTGAACATCTTCACGAGCTGCCCAGTTTAAAGAAGTTAAACAATGAGAGTGCTTCATAAAAGAATTTACTTTTTCTGTCGTTAATGTAGAGCGAGAAATAATAGTGAAGGTTTCATTAAACTTTTCGTTCATTTCTTGTTGCCACTGTGTAAGGACAAGAGGTGGTGCTAAGATTAATACACGCTTAAGATGATGACGAATTGTCAGTTCTTTTAAAAGCATCCCGGACATAATTGTTTTACCTGCACCAGGATCATCGGCAAGTAAGAAGCGGACCGGGGTTCCTTCTAAAAATTGATGATAGACAGCTTCAATTTGGTGAGGAAATGGCAATATTTTTTTAAAGTGTGACAAGTAATTTTCTTTAGCAAAATCTTCGCTTTTCAATAAGTGATAACTTAACAAGGGAAGAAGATCAGACCATTTTTCAGGTAAGTGCCCATACGAGGATTCAGTTCCAAGTAGTGAATCATTGCTTATAAGTTGATGATAGTACTGATTGGTTTGGAGACCGATTGCTTGTAAAGAGTGATACTGTTCTCCATATGGCTCGCACTTCAGTAGCTTTATTGGTTCTTCAAATAGTGGGATGTTAATAATTGTTCCGATTTGTATCGTCATAATATCCTCCAAAGAAAAAAGTCTTCTACAATTAACTGTAAAAGACTTTTTAGGCACGTTCAATGATGGTATCTCGAATAGTAGGAATAACTCGATAATTTTCTTCTTTCACATCTGCAATTGTAACATCATAGTGAAAAGGGAAGAAAATCGAATTGTATTCGAGCGTTTCTTTCGAAATGGAAGAATGATTTACAGATTGCATTAACACTTCAATCATTAGAGCGATATGAAATTTGAAATCAATTTCACAGACAACCTTAGAGTAAATCCCGATCTTAGGACGATCGATTAAATTCCAATAGTATAAAGTAGACAAAACAGAAGCAACAGCTACTTCAACCCGACGTCGGTTTCCGTATATTGATTTTAAATGGTGCTGAATTTGACGAGTAGTCACATGGTCATGAAGTCGAAATTGTTTTCCGATGTATTCTACAGTATCTCTAAAAAACGGATAAGCGAGACATGACAAAGCATAGTAGTAAAATGCTTGATTGGAAGTAGAGAAAGAGTGATAGCGGAACAGCGATTCGTCATCTTGATCGGATAGGGTACGATTCAAGATACTTTTAATTTGATCTTTTGTTTCTTTCCCTTTTATGAACAACGATAAGTCATCATTCAATGTATAGGTTGGATCTTGTCTCATATGAATATAAAAGTGAACATATTCAGGACGTATAGGTTTAATGAAGCCAATTGGATTCATAAAGAGCCTCTCTTTCATTCATTTGCGTGTTAATTGAACAAACGGAACAATCACTTCTTCAATATGAATACCGCCATGGGTCACAATGCGTTCATTCTTTGTGATGAAAGCGGAATTACCACTCGCAAGTAATGGATAGATTGTAGGCGGCAGTCCTGAAGAATTCCATTCAATTGAAGATGAGTGTTCTACATGAGTTCGTTCTCGAATTAACATAGTATCATAATTTCGAACGCGCTGCCCTTTTGTGTTCGCAAGAATTCCTTCATTGATTCGTCCAGTTCCAGTAGCTTCAATATGACCGTGGTCAGCTGTAAGATAGATCTCGTATCCTGATTGATGTAAATCCTGAAGCAAAGATAGAAGATATCCTCCTTGGATCCAAAGTTGAGTTTCTCGAAACACTGAAACAAGTCCTTGTATTGCACTATGCATGAATCGATCAATCACATCAATGACACAACCATATACACGGGCATAAGGAGAATTGAGACTTAGGATAGATTCTGTTGTATACTCTTCGAGCCCAAGGCTACGCTGATAAAAAATTTCATTTTGCTGATAACCATCTTCAATCCAAAAAGATTTCCATAGTTGAGCTTCTTTGTTTGTTGTCGAAAAGCTATCTGCAAATGCACGGGGCTCTTTACCAGAAAAAATAGCCTGTCGCGAAACATTGGTTAGGGTAGGCACCCATGAGAAAACACTGTGCTCTTCAAACGACCACCCTTCTTTTAATAGAGTTGGCTTTATGACTTCCCACATCGTAAAACTCATTCCGTCCATCACGATTAACGCAATTTTATCTGCTGAAGATTTTGAAAGGAAATGAGGAATTTGATGAGACAGTTTTGGCGATGGCACATTTGGTAAAGAGCGCAAAGATTCGAAACTAGAAGTAAGCCAATTTTCAAAGTGGGTGTTTGCTACTTTGATATTTTCCTCAGCCTCAATAGAGAACGATAAATCGTTTAAAAGATAAGAGGCACGTACTTTCCCGATTTGTTCTCCAAACATTTTCCAATCATTTAGTTCAAAAGCTTGATAATTTGAAATCGGTAATTCAGAAAGTGGTATTGCATCTGCTGATTGTTTGCTTTGTTCGATGAGGAGCAGTTGAATCTCAGCTGGATATCTTTTTTTGTTTTCTACTGGCAACTTTGTTAACTGGGCCATAATCTCAGGACGCAGATAAAAAGATAATCCAGGAAAAGTAACTTCATAAAAAGATGAATTCTCTTTTTGCATCATGTCATATTGAGCAATATCATTCATAAATTGTTGATTTAACAACTTACGCAACTTTACTTGAGACTCAAACAATCCTTGATGAGATGTCCAAAGTGGTGATAAAGAGTGAGCTTCCTTCAAGAATGTTTGGAATTGAGCTGGAAAATCTCCACGAGATTCATAGAATGATGCTACGTATGCATAGAACTCATACGGATGACTAAAATATCGTTTTAAATCAATATCGTACAGCTTGTTGAATAAATAGATCATCGACTTTTCATAGGATTGAATCGTTTTAGGCATGTGCTCGTGTGCATCTAATACTTGAAGTAAATCCTCGCTATTAAATTGCTGTAAAGCAGATTCATTTAAATGAGGAAAAAGTAGTCCCCAAGTAATAGTAACTTGAAGACTACTTTCTAAAATATCAAAAGGGACAGAAGAAAAATCTTGAGAAATGACTAAAAGGAACGGTCCCTTTTGGTTGCTCAAACGAAATGTTTCATAGGCAAGTCGAATTGCTATCGGATCGTCTGCCACATGAACGGTATAACCTAGATTGGTTACCATATTTCGAAAAGGCGGTGAGTTAAATAACTGATCCATGTCTCGAACGACATAATACGGATTAGATTGAAGCAGAAATGACTGTATGCGATGTAAGTTATTCATCGTTTCCTACATCTCCTGTCATAGCCCTAGTTTAATCTGGGCGTTGTCGAAGTACATAAGAAGTTTATCATCTTCTTGAATAACGGTTTCAGGCAAACGATTACCAACGTCGACAATTGTTTGATAGTCTTTTTCGCTCCATGCTTTTTTAAAGCCTGCTCGAATTGCTTCAGTACGGAATTCTTTTAGTTTCTTTTTTGATTTTGTCATTTCATCGACGTAAAGATTGAATTCTCGTAAAAGTGATTTTTCACGAAGTTTCTCAAGGTCTGCTTGTTTATTTGGATCCGGAACGTACCAGCGATTCATGGCTTTTTGTTTAATCTTTTCATCAGTAGGTTCAAGACCGCGGAGGTCAGGATAGTTTCTTCGGAAGTATGAAACTATCTGTGTTGGAACTTCAGGTTCATTGTCGTAGCGTAAAAAGTTTTGTGCCAATAAATCATCTAATTCAGGTAGTTTTTCATGCTTTGCAATGTGTTGAATTTCTTTCATAAATCTAGGTTGAAGATCTTGACGAGTTTGAGGTGTTTTTAATAGTTGTTGACGTATCCATTCAATAGCACTGCTTTCTTCAGAAATAAACAAAGAGGTTTGGAAGACTTCTTTAAAAGATGCTGAATATTTATCATATTGAGTGACTTGATTATCTAAAAATATCATTCCATCTCTTAGAGGAAATCTTTGTGTCAATTCTTTTTGATATTCTGCAGAAGAAATAGGTACTGGAAGATTATTTTGTATATGATAAGCTACCATTCTATCAAATAATATTCTAGGAGTACGTTCTATAATATAGTCATTTTGTAAAGAGTTTTTATGAATTAGAGGCAATTTCTCAAGATGTTGCGATGTAAACACCCATGCCGACTCAATACTATTAGATGTTTGCTGAATGTTTTTTATATCTTCATTAAGCGGTTTATATGCAGAAATAACTAAATCCTGTTTGACAGCTGTAGCAGAAGTCACCGCTTTAAAGCTTCCCATTTTTTTGTCAAGAGCGGCTACATTAGCTATTATAAATCCTGCTTTTTGTATCGAATCTTGTATAGAGTTCCAAATACTAGCTTTAGAGTTACTAAATTCTACTGTAATCCATCGCCCAGGTTTCAATACTCTATAATACTCTTTAAAGCTTTGTTCCATTAATTTTTGGTATGAATTTATCTTTTTATTCTGAGATTTATTGATTATGGCTTCAGGTTTGTTGTTCGTCTTAACTCTAATCCAGGATTCCCATAAAAAACTAAGCTCAGAATACATTATGTTTGCTCCAAACGGAGGATCAGTAAATACATAATCTATTGTGTTATCTTTAATATTTGTATGTGACTGTGAGTGTAGAGATACTACGTTATTTTTATTTTTTGCGAGAAATGCTAATTTTAGTTTTTTAACTTTATTCTTATAAGCTTCAAATATATTAGATTCTGCAACTCTTGAACCAATATAGAGCGTACCGCTTAATGGATTGTATGGAAAAGAAACTTCAGGACGATATCGATTAAGTTTAGACAAGTTTACAAGGTGGCTAGTAAACAACAATAAAAGTTGGTCTCGATAGGGACTGACAGAAATACGTTCGTGTAGCTTAGAGAGCAAAAATAAATTGCGTTTTGTATAAAAATGTTGAACGTGAGTGTATCCAATTCTGTCATTCCTTCTAGATTCATCGCCTTCAGGCATTCTGTCAGTTGGATACCAGGAATCGAGTGGTAAATTATTTATTCGATTAATTATTTCATTATCTGTTTTTGAAATTTTTTTAAGTTTGTTTCTATTATTCTCTTTATAGCAAATCATTACTGGTAATGTTTTAATACATTTTACATTTTGATTCAATGCTTCATCGAAAAAATATTCCCATGATCGATTTAATTCTTTTTTAGTTAAATTTATTTTGCAATTAGGGCAACTAAAGGAATCTAAGACTTTATTATTTTTATCGTCTGTAGCATCATAGTGAAAAATTATATCTGATTCACATTGGGGACATGAAAAGACATCACTCCAAACTGTATAACTAATAGTATGATGTTTTTGAGTGTTTTCATCTAGCGTTTGATACATCCAACCATATTCATCTTCTAATTCAAAAATTATTTTTAAAGCTTCTTTCTCGAAATCCTCACTATTTAATGGGGTGTTATAATTTTTGGAGATAAAGGTAGCTATAGGTGACAAATCTCCCAAAATCACGTTCCGATTCCCATAGGAAATTTCTTTAGAATGATTTAGAAGTGATTTTTGTTTTAATTGTTCCACCGTAGCTTCTTGATTAGCCATTATAGACGCTACACCTGTCATACCAGTGCCAGAAAAGCCATCGTAAACAATATCTCCTGGATTTGTATAATGTAATAAGTAATTTAAAATCGCTTTGGGTGGGACTTTCGTGTGATAAGAATGTGCATTGTAAACGGCATCGTTTTTCCCTTCACTAACGTCACTAGTAAATGGCTCAACTTTATAAATATCATTTGAAAATTCTTTATAATATTCTTGTTTCTGCAACTCCCATTCCTGAATAAATTCATTCAGCCATGGATTAGGGCAAGCTGTATAATATGGCGGATCAGAAAGAGCGATAATGTCTTCATCTTCACCAATTGGGAAGCCCTCAATTTGTTTTAACTCAGGTAATTTTTTGCGTAGTTCTTCTTTAAAATAAGCTCTTCTTTCGTTATCATTTTTAAATGTCAAACCGAGACAAACGACAGGCTCATCGTTTGTCTCGCTTCCTGTAGAAAATGACAATTGCTCGTGTTCAGACATCATAATTCTCCTTTACTTCTTCAACAATACGCGAATACTTTGTGAGGATCGGTTTCCAATCTTTTCACTTAATAATTGCTCAAATTGATTTTTCATTTCAGGAATGGTAAGCGGGCTACCATGTGCCATCATGTTCTCAAAATCTTCTAATGTGAATTCAACTTTTGTAATTCCAGAGAGTAATTCACTCACTGTTTGCAAAAACGAAATTTCAATCGGAGATTGTAATTTTCTAGACGAAATAAAATCCTGAATTTGTTTTTGCTGTGTGTCTTTTAGTAATGAAACGTTTTGTTGAATGTCTTGCGATGATAGGGTTTTAGCAAGTTCTTCAATCCAATGATCATATAGAGTTTGAAGTCTTTCATCTGCTTGAGTTAAAGCTCGTTTGTCAATATGCTCTTCTTGATTCATTCGGTACTTACAATTGCATAATGGATTTCTTTGTAGCTGTTCCTCAGTTGCTTCGTAGCAAGGCATCAAATTCAGTAGCTGTTGCTTCCAGTGATTTAATTGAGAACTTTGATAGATCGAAATCCGTTCTGCTAATGACTCTAAGTCTCTAAGTCTTTGATCATTTAACAAGTTCTGTTTTTGAGCATTTTCAGTAGCTGTAAGTCGTACTTTAGAATGCGCTAGTAAGTACTTTTGAATATAGCTTTCCTTTAGTTGTTCTAATCGTCTTTTAATAGAATCAATATTCGTTCCGTCTCGCAATGCTTGTCCCAGTTCAACGACTGTAATCTCAACTTGATTGTTCCATTCAGAGTCTAAAGATTCTGCTGATTGAGCCAAGTCTAAATAATGGAGCAATGGTTGCAATTGATTAACATTGGAGAAAAGTTCATTGAGTTTTGCGTTTACTTTCAGAGCTTCCTCTTGCTTTTTAATGTTTTCTTCACTGAATCTCAAGTTATTCAATTTAGCTTTTGTATTATAGCGTTGTAACGTTTCTGCAAACTCTTTATGTTTGTTTAGAATACTTTGATTTTCTTGAATCTCTCGTGAAGGGAGAATTGATTGACCTTTAATTTGAAGTCCATCTCTTAACTTTTGATTCACTTCAAGGATGTTTTTAATGATCTCTGACGTTTTCTCATTTAGCTTTTTAATAAAGCGTTGAAGTGTTTCTTCTTCAAAATTAGATAATGGGATCATATATAAGTCACTTAATGCTTTGATTGCAGCGGTTGGAAGCCCAGATGGTTTTCGAATATGACTAAATCCTGTTTGGAGACTTATATCTAGCTTCATCCACTCACTGTAGTTCATTGCATCATACGTTTTACCGTCGATTGTAATTTCAATTTTGCCTGCTTGTAACATAGCCCCGAGCAATACAACAAAAAGTTCTGGTTCCATGCGAAACTCTTTCGTATAACGAATATCTTCAGTTCCTTTAATGCGCTCAGTAACAATTATTTCGTCATAATTGATGACTTGACCATTCTCTTTATTATCTAATAATTGTTGTAGCCACTCGATATATCCAGAGTGACTGGTTGTAAATTGATTTTTACTGTCTAGTAAGATAAAACCAGATAATAATTCTTCGCCCATCTTTTGAGGCTCACCGTTAATCATTTGTAACGCTTTGAATACATATTGCCGCATGTTTTCAAAAGTTACTCCTGGATAAATTCGTCCAAATGAAGGGTAATCGGGATATTTTTTAGAGAACCAATCGGTCAATAGCGATTCTGCAGATGCATCAATTAATTTCTTGACTGAAACTGTATTTAACATATACGGAATCGTATCAGCAATTACTGCTTTTTTCCCTTGATAAATAACCTGAACAGTTTGATTAAACTGCTCAGTTAATCGTCTTACTAATTGACGACGATACGTGTCAATTTTAGACGTATACAACTTCTTTGTACCGGATGAAGCATCGAGTGCTAAGTCTTGAGATGCAGCATAAAGTTTTAACAAGCGATCAAATTCACTGTCGCTACGATCGTATTCAAAGAATAATTCGTCAGGTTTTTGTTCATCTTTGAATAAACGTTTCTCATAGGGAGGCAGCATATATAAATAGAAGTCACGTTCTGGTTGTGCTGTCGAGCGTTCGTTTGGAGCTCCGAAGAATAGATAACCCTTACGTTCAATACGGTTAGCTTCCCACATTAATTGATAACTCCAAATTTTAACGTTACTAATGTAGGTGTTATCGTCTAGTTCCAACGTCTGTTGAAGCAGGTCAAAATAGTAACGATCCAACTTGTTATTTTCAATCGTCTCAGCTTGAGCTTGAATTAGACTGTCCACGTCGATGTCTTTCTTTAAATCCAAATAATACTGGCCGTTACTTTCATTTGTTGAAATGTACTGGTAACTTACAGTTTTTTGGATTTCTTTTAATGCTGCCTCAACATTGGTTTTCAAAAAATCTGATGGGTCGTCTTCTTCTAATAAGAACTCAATATTTACAGGTGGCAGGAGAAATAACTCATCACGTAAACGCTCAGGTGTTAGTCCAACTTTATCGTTAATGTCGTCGGTCGTTAAACGATCAACAGCTAACGCATTAATAATTCGAAACGCAGTCTGCTGGTAGCTGCGCTTTTTAGTTTCTGGAAACGACTGATCAATCGCTCGATACAAAGTTTTATGTTTACTCATTACATCACGAATATGCTGATCTGACTTGTTTGTGGCATTCGATTCAATGTATGTCCAGTAGCTATCGTATGAAATCAAACCTGGATTATGTTCATTCAATGGTTGATTAATGATTTTTTTGATTTCTGCACTAATTGTTTGAAGTGCGATTCGCTTTTCAACTAGGTTTACACTTTCAAAAGCAGTCAGATAGGCAGGGTGGATTGGGAACAAGTTAACGTATGTTTCTATATCTTCATTTAAACGGTGGTACAGTTTTGTGAATTGTTTAAGATGTTCACGGATATACGACTTTTGTTCATCTGTCTTCTTTAAAAGACGTTCTGAAACAACAAACGCAATATCTTCACGGATAATACTTATTTGAACGAAGCGTTGACTAATTCTTTGAAGTGAGTCAGCTACAAAACTAAAACGTGCGTTTCCGTATAACATTTCTTGAATACCAGCCATGAAGCGTAGTCGAGTTTTTGAACAGGTTTCTCCGATTTCGCGTAAGAAACCTAAATCAAGTGTGAGTTCCTGTTCTTTACGTCCACGTAGGTAATCTAATAATTCATCGATGACGAGAAGAAGTCCTTGGTCTGAATATTTTTCATTGAATAAGCCCATCATTTCTTCAAGTGCAATTTTATTGTTAGCTATCTTCATGTCTGAGGGGAACTTATAATCGATTCCCCAGTCAGATAGATGAGTCTCCATAGCATCAATTAAAATATCACGTAAAGGGGTTTGAACCGAACCGATTTCGATTCGAATTACTTTAAACTTCCCTTCGATATCTTTTGCTTTAGTAGCAACTTTTTCATTAGTGATATATTGGCTGGAGTTCTCACGCTCCGCTAACGTAGAAACAACACTCATTAAGTGTGATTTACCGGTCCCATAGTTACCGACGATAAAAAGACCTTTGTTTTCAAGTGGGCGTTCGAATTGAATGTGCTCAATAATTTCATCTGCTAACTGATCTGCCATACGCTCAGAAATGACATATGATTGAAGCATTCCTTTGGCATAGTCTTCTTCATTAGCATCAGTCAGTTTAATGATTGATTCGATTGGTTCAAATTGAAGTAAATCTTTATATAGCATAAGAGGCACTCCTTCAGTTTTTTATAAAATCCATTCTTCAGTTGCTGTGTACTTGAAGTATTCAGGATGATTTGGCTTTGCATACATTAAGGTTTGGTCACTGACTATTCCTCGCCAAGCAATAATCAACGTATGGTTTTTACTCAACTGTTTTAACATTTGGAATGGATTTGTTTTTAAGCTAGGTTCGAATAAGACTTCAATACGATCGATACAAATGATCTTGTTATGTTGTTTTTGAATGAGATTTTCCATTATGTCTGTCACTTTGAACGGTCGACGTTTAAGTGGAATGTCGAGTAAAGCCAAGGATAATTCTATCCCTAAATTTAAATAGCCTGTCTCGAAGTTTTTAGCATAGTAAGAAATAGTATTTCCATGTAAGTACTCATTCACATACATAAGTTTGTAGTATTGATTAGTTACTTGCGGGAGACTGCTTTGAATTTTTTCGACAGTGCTTAAATTCATGAGAATCCTCCCTTATGTTGTCTAATGCAACTTATAATACTAACACACATTTTTATAATGCTCATAAGGACATCAGCTGTTGCCGATGTCCTTATTATAGTAAACAAATAAGCGATTAGCATTTAAAAAAATGTTATAGGTTAAAGAACGCAAGATGATCATCCGATAACTTTGGATGAAGTGTCCGCCGATCTAACAGTTCATTGTTCCATTCACAAGACGTCTCACTTAAGAACAGACAACAATGACATGCTGCAGCTTTACGATCTTGTCCACCTTCAAGGCAAGTCGGGTCTGAGGAGCAGTACTCTGTCAATTCAATGGCACGCTTTAACATCAATGACATCTTCTCTGGCTTTGCGAGTTCAATTAATCCTCCTAAACTGCTTTCAGAGTCACCTTCGGCAGTATGGATTAATACAGAGGCAGCCCCATTCTCAAAATATAATCGTTCTCGTAAAGAGGTAGAAGAATAACCACTCGTTTCAGCAAACGCTCGAATTAAAGCGTGAGCAAATGTGTGAAGCAAGATGTGACGCGGATATAATTCGATCTCAGCTTGGTCACGTTTCAGACGTTTTTGTTGAAATCTTGCTAACTGACTTTCAAAGATACGCTTTACAGAGTCGCGACTTTCCCATTCTTCAATCATCTCTGGATTTAATTCAATAAATATCCCTTCTCCAAAAATTTCGATTCCTGGATACCAGTTTGTATGATTTTTAAAGATGGAAACACCATCTCCTGCTTTACGTTCGACGAATGAATCGGCATATTTCAAACGATTAAAACTAGTCAAGGCACGGACTTCGCGCATCAAATCTACACGAGTAATGTGACTGATGTAGTCTGTCCAGTCTTCGGGAACAGGCACCCGCTCCGCTTGGCAATCTTTTTCTTGGAGTGGCGCAGTTTTCGTATGCTTCCATGCACTAAGTTCACGTTGCTTAATAGAACCAAAAGAAATGTCGTCTAATTGTCGATTAGAGTCTAAGTAATGAACTCCTTTTTGAATATCATTTTCTGTCCAGTCTCCGTCACTCAATATACCTTTCAACATAACGATTTTTTGTTCTGAGGAAAAATTTGACCATGTATTTTTAAATAACTCATATTTTTTATCGATTTCTTGATAAATCGCTTCAGAACTTGCTGTTTTGAGTGGGAGTGTAATCACACTTTGGACATTTGGAATGTGTAGTTTTGTCTCTCCACGCAAAGCCACTGTCATTTCAGCATCGCAAGTTTCGGCTTGATGATGTAAAACCCATGGTTTGGTTCCAGCGCATTTTTTACCCGTGACACGTTCGAGCTCTCCTTTTTCTTTAATCCGTGCTAAAGAAACGGGAGGTGCTTCGCAATTCGTGCATATAATTCGCATGGTTTTGTAAGAACTCGATAGCGTCCCCTTATCTGTCATCAATCGTAAACGTGGCTTATCGCAAACGTTATGTTCTTGATGCGCCCACTTTACCCAAGGGAAATCGCTAATGTGTCCCTTACGACAAACCGTTACAAAACGCATCGGCGCATATTTTACTCCAAGTGGTTCACACTTTGGATTCGTACAAAATGTGCGTCTCGGTTGATCCGTCATAGAACCACAATTCGGACAAAAACGCCAGATCGGAAATCGTGATACTTTCGTTCGGATTGCTTCAGGGTTGCTGTTTAGTAGGCGAATCGGCTTCTGATTGAAAGCGCTCATGACAGCATCATGATCTTCCTCTCGGATTTGACCGTATTTAAACTTCCATTGATCCACTGCGTTCGTAATGAAACTACCATCTGGTAAATCTACGATCGCTCCCGGTCCAAAGTGATGAAGTAATTGAGCCGCTCGAATTGAGCCACGTTGATAAGAATGCTTTGAATCACCAGCTGTCATAGCGATTGACCTCCTCTTCCACTTTAATTTCAGGTTCTACACTACGTAAAGAAGTGAGTGCAAACATCGCCTCGTGAGTATAAGGTGTTTCTTCAAAGTACTTCAACAAATGGTGTGACGTATTCATCGGTCTACCGTTCACAATTTTTTGTCGATAGGCTAGTTCGTGATTTGTACGATTAGCGAGTGATTCCCATGTATCTAACACTTCACTGACGAGCTGACGAGTTTCTGTTTCTGAACAATCATAGACGGATTTAGCTCGAGCGACGAAGCGATCAATCATCGAAGCATCTACGGCATCTAAGTTAAATTGACCTGCGCTATTGGCTTTTGAAATAGGAGGCGAGGTCATCGTTTGACGAATTAATCCCACGAGAACACCAGTAATTCCACGTTTTAATGCACCTTTGGAAAATGGTGTGACACTTGTAGGTTCGACATATTGATAGAACGACTGATGAAATGATTTGAACTGCTCAAAGTGGAACAAATCGCGTGTCCGTTGAGGATTCAGAATTGTCACGACAAGACCAGGGTGTTGACGCCCAACTCGGCTTGTAGCTTGAATATACTCAGCAGTTGTCTTCGGTTGACCATGCACAACCATTAAGCCGAGGCGGTTGACGTCAACTCCAACTGAAATCATATTTGTACAGAGAACTGCATCCAATACTTCATCATTCTCAAATGATCGTTCCATTCGAGCTAATAATTCAGGAATTTCCTGTGCTTTTTTGCGACTCGTTAACTCTTCGAAATCGAGTAATGGTTTTTCAATTTCATTCGCTTGAAGATACGTCCGAATCTCATCATAAAACATCGTATTCGTACCGGCCAATTCACGAATTGTATTGAAATACCCAACGACGGTCCAATACGGATCGAGTTCAGCCTGCTTCTCTTGTTTTCGTGTCGCGGCAATCAATGCTCCGTATACGTTCACCGTATGGATTTTCATACTGACGCCTGGCGAAGAAACTCCTACATACAGACGTCCTGGCTTCTCATCAATCGGAACTGTTTTAGAGAAAAATGAGTCGTCAGGTGATTGAATATAGACAGGGAATTGATTTGCCGGACGGTCATAAAGCCCTCGAATCTGAGATTCTGCCCCACTGATTGTAGCAGTTGAAGCTACTATTTTTGGTTTTGATTCCCCAAAGCCCATGAGCTCGTCAATCACAAACTCATATAATCCTGTTAAAGAACCGAGCGGACCATTTAATAGATGTAGCTCATCTTGAATCACGAGATCCGCAGGTGGGAGCCAAGCCTGTTGCTGAGTCAAATCTTGTGTCGGAGAATCACCTATAAACTTATTGCTAGAGGCTCGATAGGATGATTTGCGACCAAACAATTCGCCAATTCGTGGTTGCCAAGCGATCTGTGCTAGTTTATCGACTGTTCCAATGACAAGTGACGGTAAATGGTCATAAATCGCCTCGTCAATCGTATAAGCTGGTATACCACTATGAAACGTACATCTTGCCTTCGGACATTTGATTGCCGCTTTACTCCGATCGACAGAATAGCATCGTACAGTTAACTTCTCACCACACCAAGGACAATGGCTAAGTTGCATCGGGTTTCCGACTTCACCGTTCTCGAGAGGCTCGTTACTTTCTAGTTTTTGAAGGGCAATTTTTGCATCATCATAATTATTTGGCGTAGATGCACTTCCGATCCAAAGTCCAATTGAAAACGGGACGGTGCCTAGATCTGCTAATTGAATATCAGAAATCTGTTTTGAGTAAGTATCTTCGTGTCGACGAATTGCTTCCATGGCACAAATAAGAAGTGTCGCGCGTTGGAACTGTTGAATAGTTAGTAGGCGAAGTGTATAGCGCATCATGACACTCATGCCACCATAACTCATTGGATTGCTCACATCATTCTTTAAGCGGCGGACAAACATCACAAACGCTGCTAGACCGAGATAAGCTTCCGTTTTACCTCCACCAGTCGGAAACCACAGTAAGTCGACAAGCTGACGGTCTTCATGTTGCTCGTCAAAACTACTAGGTAAGTTCATGAGAATAAAGGCTAACTGGAATAAACGCCATTCGCTTTTAACGGGTTCAAAATCATATCGTCCTGTTTCTTTATAGACCGAGGCATGGATTCCTTGCTCGCGTTGAATATGCATCGCTAAGTTCGAGAGTCTGAAACCGGTCCATGCTTTGTCGTTCGTCTCCAAAAGACGAATGCCATCGTACATACGCGAGCAAGTTTCTTTTGCTTGTTCAACTTGTTGTAAAAGTAAGGATTGATCCATTTTGCTAAGTCCATCTAACTTCGTTGATTCCTTTTTAATCCATTCCATATACGCATCTGGTAATTTGTTTAATCTAGAGATTACTTCATCTTTAGGTTGTTTAGCCAAATCAAGCATATTAAACGATGTATCTGTCAAACGTTGATGCTCAACAAGTGGCACTTCTTCTTTTGGTAACCATGTGGTTGTGAAGTGGTAGGTTGTATCATCGACAGACCAATCTGTACCGATTTGGTGACCGATAATTGGTACGGTTCGTTCGCGATATAAGAAGTTTATTAAGTTATTCATACCATAAGCAGGACGAGGCACAATCGACTGCTTATTAATGCTAAACGATAGTTGCGGTTGGAAGATGATTTCGTCTTGTCTCGGAAAACGATTAGTTGAACTCAAATCCAAGCTATGGACGAGATAAATACTAATGTCTAATCCTGATTTACCTGAGCGAACATACCATTTTAAAAGTAGGTTTGAATCTAAGTCGACTGACAGTTCACCACTTTGTTTTAAATCAAGTGAGATAGTTTTTGAGAACGGACGCCGCTTGTAATGAAAAGAACTATCTTCTTCTACGGATTCATAACGAGCCCAACTGATGTGACAAGTTAGTGGGGTAATGTCATTTAAAATGAAACTAACGCCCATGCTTGAATTACGGAATTGGTCTTGAGAAGTAATGATTTCTTCAATGGCTTCACCTTCAACAGTAATGCCTTCAACTTCATTTAAAGATTGATCCGTTTCCTCTTCATGAATGACGTTCGATGAGGCACCATATGGAAAAAGGCGACCGGTCAAATAGTAAGAACTTGGTGCCGCTTTGAGTGTTTCATGTTCACCATTTTGTGGCCCTATCAGTCTTTTTTCTAGATTCTCAACGAGTGCAATTCGTTGTTTAGGTGTAAAGGCTTTAGCTTGTGTAGATTGCTTCTTCTGACTAATTAATTGAAGAGTTTCCTCATTCATTTGAATTTGCGATTGATGTGTTAATATCTGTCGAAGTTGTCGCAAATCGATGAACTCATCTTCAAGTAAATCTAATACCTCATCAATCGAGGCTTGTTGATTATCTTTACCTGATAAAAAATTAACTAGGCTTTGGATAATATCATTCATTATTTTGCCCCTTTCTTATATAATTTAATTGTAAAACATTTGAATAAAGGGGGCGAGGGGAAATGATGGAATCTTCAGGGGTAGTCTCTTCAAATATTAGTTATATTCAGTTGGCATTTAACTCACTTCATACTGATGTATTGACGCGAGAGAAATTAATTGAATATTTGATGATGATTTGGGATTCAGGACGAGGCTGTAAGCGAGAAGAT
Source organism: Exiguobacterium sp. s163 (assembly GCF_018617135.1). Lineage (GTDB taxonomy): Bacteria > Bacillota > Bacilli > Exiguobacteriales > Exiguobacteriaceae > Exiguobacterium > Exiguobacterium profundum. The sequence goes on along the minus strand of NZ_JACSJN010000008.1, from coordinate 73,509 downwards.
GCTGTACGGAATTTAACTACAGCATTAGAAGCAAACGTACCGTCGGTCATTAGCGAAGGAGATTACGTAAGACGAAAAAATGATCCTTCGTCACAATTTGACTCGCTTGAACGTGAACTACGTCAAAACCGAGAGCCTATTTTAATGAATAATAACTTGAAAAACAAAATTGCGAGTTTATATAAAGACCCTCGATTTATTGTTTTAAACGGAAAGCACGGGCATAAAGACGCACAGTATGTCATTCTTAGCGAATGGCAATTGCTAAATGATTTGGTTCATCGCTATATGTATAAGAATAAACTCGAAAATATCGTCAGACATGATGTGATTGCAAAAGTAAAATCATACTATGACATTCAAGATTCTAACGTCTTGTTCTTTCCTAAAGTAGATTCTCGTTTCAAGACATCTTATCAACGGATTAGTTTAAATGATTATGATAATCCACCAATGGATTACAACATCACCGTTTCACCAGATATTCTAGAAGAAATTGAAGAACAGAAAGGCGCCATTGTTGAGCACCTGAAACGGAATCGTGAAACACCGATTAAAATTCGAGAAGTGATTCAAAAATATTTTCGAAAACAGCCATATGAAAATATATTCTCTGCTTATTATGAAGGGTTGAGACAAGTTTTAAAGATGGAACGAAATATTGTTATTTCTCAAAATACAATTATTTATGATGATTCCAAACCTAAAGAACTACTAGATCTCACTTCAAATAAAACGCGAGGGAAAACAGTTATTTCTCCAATTCCATCGCCGCGACTAAAGCAGAGCTTAAACGTTACTGAACCTATTAAACGTGAACGTACAGCCAATAATCGTGTGACGGTTCGTTTATCTACACTTGAACGAAGAAATTCTACCTTTCAGGTGTCTGGTGAGTTGGCCAAGTATTTTGTCGATGGACAGTTAGAGGTATTAAATCAGTCGAGTCCTTTTATCCTTACCATGAACGCAAAAGGTCAGGCAGGAAGCCACAGCTTTAGCGATTTTCTCTTTGAACATCGAATAAAACCGGGGCAAAAGATGATATTCGAGAATCTTCAGGAGGGCAAAGCGACTGTCAAAGTGGCTCCGTATCTACCAGAGGATATGCGCGAAGCTGAGCGGCTTAACCGTCTACAAGAACTCGATCCATCCCTTGAACATCCAAGCGCACGTTCACTCTTGGTAAACTATTTATTGAAACAGAAATCTCCGGTTCCTGTGGATAAGTTAATTGAAGAGGTTCAACAGCAATATCCATATTCACCGAAAACGGTCGAGTCAATTCTGTACAAACATTCCTACTTCATTCAAGATACGCTTCACACATGGCGCTTTGAGCCGGGTCTCTGGAATACACGTCAAGAATCCAATAGTTTATTAAATATGAACGAAGAATTGATTCAGATTTGGGGAGAGTTAATACCATTCATATATGAAGGTAGTAACGCACCAGCTCCACATTTTATCCCACAAGATGTCGAAGATGTTCGTGTCATAATATGGGGTGGCCAATCTCCATTAAATCGAACTCAAGAATTTGAGTATAGAGAAGGTGGAATGCTCCTTAACCCTAAGTCAATCAATCAGAATTTGGACGAAGAACAGTTTTTGACATGGGCGTCTCTCATATACGAACAAGGAAAAAGTGGTTCAACTACAAGACATGCTTTTGATCAAAAAATCGAACGTTTCTTTCGACTAGCTGGGGTTAAAACGAATGTACTAGCGATCCCTACTTTCCCAGCTTTACGGTTACCTCATCGATTAAAGTGTTCCCGATTAACGAAATCAATCTTGAATGGTAGCCATCCTGAAAGTATGCTTTTAGCACCGTTGTTATTTGAACAGTATCGGATAATGATGCGGTTTATTAACGAACATAGTGCACATGTCGTTGTCTTGAATTTTGATGAGACGGAGTACGCATACTTCCTCTATGCGATGCTTGGATACTCTGAGCCGATAGAACGCAAAGCGCTCACTGCATTGTTAGAAGATCGACAAATGCCAATTCGAGAAGACAAACGTGTGTTGTGGAATTGGAGCGAATCTACAAAACCATTCTTTAATCTAGGTAACGTAGCATTTGAGCGGAATTATCAATTGGCTAGCGAGTTGTTTAAATTGTATGACGGTGAAGCATGGAAAACTGTTAAGCAAGAAGAGTTTGTGGTGCATTGAGATCAGGTTTTCAAACATGGAGGTATCTGATGGAAAAATCCGTTATTTTCTTAGACCGGTTCCATAACATTGAAACGATGTTGCGTCAGCAATTAAGACAAGAAGAACATATTTCGTTTTCTTATCTTGTGGAACAAGCCGCTAAACAAAATTCCTTGATTCGACAAAAAGCGGAACGGCTCAAAAGTTTTGGACGCTTGCGAAATGCCATTCAACATGGAAGCGGATTGAATGGTGAGGCAATTGCAGAGCCTCACGATAAAATAGTGGAGGAGATTATCGACATCGAAGAGAAGTTACGTTCTCCGAAGCGAATGAATCATTTCTTCAGGGAAGTTTATTCGCTGACGGGAACTGATTCGATGAGTAAAATGCTTCAGTTGGTTCATGAATTCCAATACTCTCAATTTCCTGTATTTAATTCTGAGGGAGAATTTATCTCACTTGTTACTGAAAGCGGTATCACGAATTGGTTGGCATCAAATGTGAAGGATGATCTTATTTCATTTGAAGAGACCAGGGTTAGCGATCTTCTTTCCGTCGATGAACTTGCTGAAACGTATCGATTTATTTCAAGAATAACTACTGTCTATGAAGCGAAGGATTATTTTTTACAGGCGGCAAATGAAGGACGAAAACTAGAAGCACTTTTGATAACTGAATCAGGAAAGTCAAATCAAGCATTACTGGGGATTGTGACGCATTGGGATTTAGCGAAATTTGATTAGTTGAGGAGCGTACTTGTGATGGCAAAGTATAAGGAATCGATTATACGAAAAATACCTGTTCATTATGTCGAAAATAAAATTGAGGTCGACATAGGGATTGGGACGGTAAGTGTATTTTTTCAAAACTTAACATCTAATCGAATTATTAATGAAGAGTTGTTCCAAATAGCAGCTCTTGAAAGAATTACGTTACATCGATCTGATATGATTCAAGTTTTAATTACTAAGTTAGATCGAGTAATTGAAATGGAGGTTCGATTTAATCCATATGAATTAAAGAAAAAGATGAGGATGGGAGTTTATGAATCTAAGAGAGGTACTAACTATAAAGTGTTATTTGTGAATGTAGAAAACACAGAGAAGAAAGCATATGAGATTGATATAGGGAAAAAAGAACACGTACATGGGATTGATATGAGAATTGAACAAATGGAAAGTACTTTTCTTAAAACAAAACAGTTTCAAATAATCGAGAAAAATTTGAATGAGTTAATCCGTAATCGTAAAGCACTAAATAAAACGAAGCAGCGAATGAATCGATTAATGAAGTTACTACAAGTGTTTCATAGTTCTGGGAATGAATCATTCAAGGAGTGGATACGTCAAAATCTACACGTTTTAAGAGGGTTACCCCACCCGCAGAAAGAACAGCTCCCAATTGTGTATTTGCGTATTATTCGATTTTACTATGAGTATCTTTCGATAGATGAGTTCGAAAGAGAGTTTAAACAAAGTAGTCGAATCATGGAAGAGCAAGATGCAATCAGTTTTTTTGGGAGAATGAATGGACTCAACCTCCCATATCGAGCCATTACACCATTCGGATTATTATTAAAAGATTGGGATGAAAAACGATTCAATCCATATGCATTAGAAAAAATATTAAGTTATCTTGATTTATCACAATCAGAATATAATCGTATGAACCAAATTGTTCAACAAATGTTTCGCTATAACGAGAAACAGTTTCAACTAAAGGAAAAAAGTGATTTAGCTGCATGTGGTTACATTAAAGTAACATCAATTTCTATGAAAAAACGAAGAGAAATTTTAGTTAAAAAGTGCCTTCCTGAATTGGGTCTGCAAAGAACTGTCGATTTATTGTTCGGTATTTCAAATTTACATAAGCATCATAAAAATGCTCATCTTGTTTATACGAGTGATTTGCAATATTTAAAGAGAAATTTTAAAGAACAGAATATTAAATGGCCACGTATAGAAATCACATAACGAAAGAAAAAATAGAGTGGTAAGCGAGGAGGTTCATGAAAGTGACAGCTGTTATAGAGCAAGAACAAAAAAGATTGAATGATTTTTGCACAATCATTGAATCTCATTTAACGGGAAAAGATACTAAAGAAAAACCAGGTCTTGAATCAAGCGACTATGAAATGATTGACATGCGAGGACATTCACGTCAATCGGAAAGCGCACAGGAACGCCAAAAGTATGAGGACGCCCTGAAAGAACTGTATTCGTTCACATTCGTAATTGAGGACGAAGGTGAAGAAGAGATTTATCCGGTCGGGAAGTTCGGCGTGGCGCATCCTCGTTCACCTGAGATCCCGCTCGTCTTAGATTGGCGGAGTGAGATGGCGATGCGTGCGTCTATGTTTAACGGGGAGGCGATTGAGACGCCAGGTGGTGACATCATCGGGATGACACAGCTCGAGCTTGATCGAAGACAGCGACGTGTCGTTCAGGCAAATCATCGTCGTGCTCCAAAACGGAAACCGAGCTCACTGACAAAACGATTTACCGAGCAAATCAAATCGACATTTAAAAAGCCGTCGACGGTACCTGACGTTCCACAAGAGAGTTTTATGGAGAAAGAGTTGACGAAGAAGCAAAAAGATCGTTCTATTGATGGATTCATTGCAACACGGCAAGCCGAACAAAACCACATTATCCAGGCACCCGTGAATACATATATGATTGTCCAAGGGGCGGCGGGGACTGGGAAATCGTTAACGGCGCTACATCGTATGTCTTATTTGCAGTATCAAGATGAACGCCGAAAGATGCTTTATTTAGCGCCGAACGAAGCGACGATTCATCAACTGTTGAAGGATGCGGAGCATTTACAAATTCAATCGGTTTCTACAATGGCATTTGATGAATGGTTAAAAACTGTATCGTCTAAAGACTTCTCCGCAAGTATCGTTCAGGAACTTCTTCCGTTATATCAAGGACACGACTTATTCGAGTGGGCTGATGCGGCAATTGGGGAGTGGTATGACGACGTTGCTGTGTTGCTTCGACGGTATGATCCGATTAAGACGCTAGAAGATTTACATGAGCGTGCGTTAGCCATTTGGTTTGGACAAGAACGGCCAGGTCCTGCTCAAACAGAGCAAATTTTACAGATGCTGCGCAGTGAGTCTGAACGAACAGCTATCTTGAATAAAGAGAAGTATAAGAATGAGTTAATTACGGATATGCAGAGATGGAGCGGAGATTTAGATTCGACGAAAACTCGTACGCTTGATCAGATTATGCAAGAAAATATGAAGCGTCAATTGGCACGTGAAAAGCGAGAGCATCTTCAATTAATCGATTTTTGGAAGAAGACGACCAAGCTAGAGGCTGCGACGGTTTGGTCGATTATGAAGCAACCAGGTCGTCTTGTTTATCTCAAGAAAACCCAGTCAGAAGAATTGTTAGAGATGTGGCATAAATTAAAGCGACCAACACAACTTGATCGTTTCTTTTGGATGTATCTGCACTATGAAACAAATGGGTATCCAGATAAATGGAGTCATCTGTTTATCGATGAGGGACAGACGCTTCGACCGCTAGATATTTTCGTACTCGAGAAGCTGTGTCACGGGATGACGATATTTGGTGACACACTCCAAAGCTATCGTTCGCTCGAAATGATTTCTTGGGAACCGATTAAAGAGCACGGACAATCAAATTGGAAGATCGAGTACTTAACAAAAACGTTCCGTACAGCGAAACCTATTGTTGATTTAGCTAAAGGGGTATTGGCTGATACTGGACATGATACGAGTTGGATCGATCCATTTGAAAGGGACGGGAAGCCGATTGAACTATTAAGATCGAAAAAGAGTCGTGAATTAAAAGAGTTGCTATCTCGATGGGGTAAAGAAGAATATTCAATTTGTATCATCACACCAACGATGGAGCGTGCGTCTTTCTTGCATTCAAAGTTACAGTTGCCGACGCAACTCATTCAATCGGAAACTACAAAAGTCAGTGACGAGATTGTCATTTCGACAATCGATTACTTGCGGGGAATGGAATTCGATGCAGTATTGATGATGGACGTGGATGAAATGAACTACTTTGATACGCCTCAGGAAGCTCGACGGTTATATGTTTCTCTAACGAGGGCGTTACATGAAGTAGTTCTTCATACTACAAATGAATACTCACTTTTGTTAGCTGATCAGCTGTTGGAAGTGTAAAAGGAGAATAAAAATGGGGGACCTTAAACTATTTCAAATAAGCGCACAAGGTACGAAAGAATTATATGGCCAGTCGATGACCATTGAGAAATCGCTCCAACAATTGTTTGAAAAAAATTTAGAGCAGTTGCTTGGTATTCGTTTTGTCGCTTCTGAGTACAGCACGGGTCGTACACACGGTGGCCGGATTGATACGCTGGGTTTAGATGAGAACAATTCACCTGTTATTATTGAATACAAGCGGTCGACAAACGAAAATGTGATTAATCAAGGATTGTTCTATTTGGACTGGTTACTCGACCACCAAGCGGAGTTCGAGTTGTCAATTTTGAAGCAGTACGGGAAAGGCGTGTCCGACACAATTGATTGGAGTAATCCACGTCTCGTCTGTATCGCCGGTGGCTTCACGAAGTATGATGAGCACGCTGTTAAACAAATCAATCGCAATATCGAATTGTATCAATACAAATACTATGAGAATGATCTGTTGCTACTTGATCTCGTCAACGCAACGACAGCAAAGCCTATCACGACTTCAACGGAGTTCTCTGTGACAAGTAAGACGGTCAGCGACTACTTGAAACAAGCAACGGAAGAATCAAGAGACTTATTTGATGGTCTCGTTTCATATCTTATAGCACTAGGTGATGACGTGCAGGAAAATGTGACGAAGCACTATATTGCATATAAGCGTATTAAAAACTTCGCATGTGTGGAGTTTCACCCAAGCACCCAAAAAATTTTGATGTATGTGAAAGTAGACCCAGATACCGTAGCACTCGAACCTGGCTTTACGAGAGATATGCGAGGGATTGGTCACTATGGAACTGGAGATTTAGAGATTGTCTTATATTCTTACGAAGATTTTGAAAAAGCGAAGCCTTACATCGAGAAAAGCTATGAAGCGAATTAATTATGGGAAGCCCATCGGATTGACGGGCTTCTTTTTTTGTCTCATAAGTAAACTTCTCATTTGAACCCTATTCGTTATTTTATCTACCTAATATTAGGAAATTCGTTATAGTGGATGCAAGAATTGAACAACGGGGAAGGATGAGGGAAAAATGAATCAATATTATTTAACAGAATGGCGAGCATTAACGAAAGCAACGGAAGTGACACTCCATCTCTATACCGTACCGCTCAAAAATCCATCATCACGAAATACGCAGGGTGGGAAGTTGATTTTTCACTTGAATAAATTGAACAATTTTCAACCGATGGTGTTTTTCGATCAGTACATTGCTTCATTTGAGGAAATCAAACAATGGGGAGACGAGACGTTTCTTCAATATGAGGCGCGTCCGATCAGTCCATCACGGAATGTCGAGCGAACATTACTTGAACGTCTGTTGAAAAAACAGTTGGAGCGATTGGCTCATCCAAATTACATGATGAACCGTGGAAAGTTCCGCTCGAAACAGGCGCATCCAAAGTCTACAAGTGGGCTGCTCATTTATCCGGCATTAGATCTCAATGTGAATGTATCTGAGACGGCTGAAATTGTATTCGGATTCGATTTGACTCATCAATTTGAATACCGTGAAAACTTATTGCAGCAGATTAAGCGTGATCCGAAATCCGTATCTGCAGGGATGCGTGTCATCGATTCGACTCACCCGAAATCGTATGAGTACGAATTTGTAGAGGTCGCACCATACCGAGCGAATGAAGTGAGCCCGATTATGAAGTGTTCGATCATTGATTATTTCGCAAAGAAAGACCCGAAACGAGTCATCGCACCCGACGCGCTCGTCGTACATGTCAAAGATCGAAATAATCAGATCCTTATCTACTTACCTGAGCAACTGAAACAGAGTTGTTCATTTGATACGATTCCCACTCATCAATTCGGTGCAGTCAATCGGATCATCAAACTGTCGCCTGAAGAACGGATGTCGAAACTTATGCCGGAAGCGCTTAAGTTGATTGGTCGTCTTCCAATGCTTCAGTTTGAGCGACAAGATGTACGAGCAGCTCGTCTTGGTTACTCAATTCAAACGTTGCCTTCGCCACGTCTCCGATTCGGTAAAGGGAAGACCACGAGTTATGCAAAAACTGGCTTAAAGCAAGGTGGTGTGTTTGAAACAGGAGAGGCGACCGTCAGTTTCTTTGTCGACCCGAAATTACGAGATCATCAAAGACTGCAAGTCCTAGAGTTTATCAATAAACTAAAAACTACCTCTGAGCGTTTTGGGGTGACCCTCAATGTCTCGCATAAACCAAAAGGATTGAGCCAGAAACTACCTTCTGATTTGTTGCAAGCAGAAGATATTCTATACCAACTGAAGAGTGTCCCTCAACATTTTGAAGGTGTCGTCGTTGTCATCGCCGAGGAAGCATCGCTCCAGCATTCATATCAAGCCATCAAAAGGCAATTTGGCGGGAAACATGATGTTGTGACGCAATGCGTCGAGCTACATGACCGTGTATTAAACTCTGAGGATACGCTATACAACATTCTACTGGGGATTTACGTGAAGGCAGGTCTACAACCTTGGATTCTTGGTGAGCCACTCCATTCGGATTGTTTTGTCGGATTAGACGTAAGTCATGAGAATGGTAAACATGCAGCAGGCATCATTCAAATCATTGGGAAAGACGGGGCGATGATCAAGCAGAAAGCACTCTCGACAAGTGAAGCGGGGGAGAAAATCAGTTCTGAGACGATGAGAGAGATTGTCTATGATACATTACATGCATTTGAAGAACAGTACGGACATGCCCCTAAGCATATCACGTTCCATCGAGATGGATTTGGGCGTGAAGATGTGACTCTTATTGATTCACTTCTATCTCCGCGTGAAATTCAATTCGACTACGTGGAAATTTTGAAGAATATCAATCGACGGATGGCGATTCATGAAAAAGGGTGGAAAACTTCGCAGGGACTCAGTTATACAAAAGAGCGCATGGGTTATCTTCTCTCGACGAATCCTCATGCGCGTGTCGGGATGGCAAAACCGCTTAAAGTCGTACAACAAACAACGACCTTGCCGTTTGAAGCCATTTTGACGGATGTCTATCGCTTATCGTTCATGCACGTCCACTCGCTATTGAAAACAAGACTGCCGATCACAACGCATTATGCAGATTTAAGTTCGACGTTCCATAATCGTGGCTTACTCAATGCAAATACAGAACATGAAGAGGCATTACCGTTTGTATAACATGTAAAGTTGAAAGTTGTCATATCGTTATTATCAGTATTCCTGTTTGTCGAATATTGGGTATCATATCATTGAACTGAGATTACACTAGGAGGTAGAGTGATGAGTGAAAAAGGAGAAATTGTTCAATCTGCAAAACAGCTTATGGGAGATGAACAGGATATGAATGACATCCCTTTTAAACAATACGAAATGATTTTAAAGCATACCCCAGACGTCATAAATGCCGTTAGCAATATGGGGGGAGTCGGTTCAAAATCGCAAGATAAAGTGTACGGTACAATTGATAGAGCGATTGATGTCTTTTCCGAGCAACTTAAAGAAGACAACCTATCGGATGAAACTAGAGACAAACTCAATGATCGTATTGAACGCATGGTAGATAAGTCATTTCAAAAAGATTCGGAGTTCAAGAAATGGATGGGAGCATCAATTGTAGCAGGAGTCAGTGGTGCCGCATTAGCATTAGCAAAAAATCCAGAAGTGAGAAAAACACTTACTAATTTGCTGACGAAAAAAGATTGAGTGTCGTAAGTCTGATTGGTGTACGAAGTATATATGAAAGGAAGGAGCGACGATTCTATTCGTCGCTCCGTCTTTGTTCAATCCGTCTGTTTCCGGTTATACATCACGACGCTACCGACGAATGAGGCAAGCGCCCACGCAGTGAGCAACCCGAGCTCTAGCCCGACGGCACCAAAGTTCGCACCATCTTCCACTTGATGAGCCACGTCAATCAAGAGCACGTTCGGTAAATACTCGAGCACTCCGATGATGGCGAAACGGTCTTGTAGTGGCAACAACATCGGTGAGAACGAGAAGAAAAAGAACGGCAACATGACAATCAATGAAGCTTCCATGACCGTCTTCGACATCAAGCCGAACATCGTTCCGATCCCGATATAAAAGAATGTCGAGACGATGAGCGCGAGAGCGATCACAGCCAGATTTTGTGGAGCATAATCCATCAAAAATGACGAGGCTACGATGAGGATCATCGTCGTCACGAATGTGAGAGCGCTCTTTCCGAGCAAGATGTCGAGCGTGCTCGCTGGGGACAACATGAGCCCGCGAAGCGTGTTCTTCTCTTTCTCTTCGGCAATCAATGCACACTGCACAAAGATCGCGACGAGGCTGAAGGTGATGTTGATGACGAAGTACGTGATATCGACGCCAACGTCACCGATTCGCGAATAAAAGACAGCGAAGAAGAGCGGCATGACCAAGGTCGACGAGACGAATAAGTTTCGTGACAAATCCTTGTAGTCTTTTTGGAAAATGGCGAGTGCGCGTTTCAATGAAAAAGTCATGATAATTTCCTCCCTGTCACTTCGATAAAGATGTCGCCGAGTGTCGGCTCATTGGAATGGATCGATGCGATATTTTTAGCACGCATCTGTTTATGGAGCCAGTCTGCGCCTTCGTCGGTTTGTGTCACTTCATGCGTCTGACCGTTGTTCAATTCGACTCGCATCGAACCAGTCGCATATTTCCTGCGCAATACGTTCGGGGCATCAAGCAGTTGAATCGACCCTTGATGTAAGAAAGCGACACGATCACACAGCTCTTCGGCTTCTTGCATATCGTGTGTCGTCAGAAAGATGGTCGTTCCGTTTGCCTTCAACCGTTCAATCCCTTTATAGATATGTCGAGAGTTGACCGGGTCGAGAGCCGATGTCGGTTCATCTAGAAACAGTAACTCTGGCTCATGAAGAAGGGCACGTGCGAGCGTCACTCGTTGCAACATCCCTCTAGAGAGTTTGTCGATGCGCTTCTTCCGTTCCCCGCTAAGATTGACCATGTTCAATACCTCATCGATCCGAGTTTTTGGTTCATCATAAAGGTCACAATATAAGCTCAAGTTCTCTTCTATAGAAAGTCGTGTATAAAGACCACTATTGTCTGTCAACACGCCGATGCGTTTACGGTACTGTTCTTGTTTCAAATCAGCGACCGGCACACCGAATACGGTAGCATCACCGGCTGTCTGTGCGAGTTGTGACGTCAAAATTTTTATCGTTGTCGTTTTTCCAGAACCACTCGGTCCCAAGAAGCCGAACACTTCTCCTTTTCCAACTGTAAACGTCACATCATGTAACGCTTCCTCGTTCCCAAACAATTTCTTTAACCCGTTCACTTGAATGATTGGTTCCATTCCCGTTCCTCCTTGTCGATGTCGTCTTGCTTGCCTCTATCGTATAGGGAATGGGGGAAGGCTGCACTAAAATGGCGATAAATGGCGCTTATCAGGAGTTGAATGAAACGAATAGAACTGTGAATGGAGACTATTTGAGCCCCATCATCGTCTTCAATTCTGCCATTTTTGTCTTGGATAACGGAATCGTTGTCTTCTCTGAATCATCCAAGACGAGACTGAAGCTATTTTTCGTATAGGTGATGACTTCGCGCACACGTTGTAAGTTCACAAGGTATGACCGATGGCAACGGAAGAAACCGTACGGGGTCAAACGCGTCTCGAGCTCGTTCATCGTGAAGACGCTCGGGAACTGATCCGATTGACTATGTAAAATCGACTGTCCGTCCTGACTTTCGATGAAGTCGATTTCAGGAGGGTCGAGTAAGATGATTTTTTCGTTCACTTTCGTCGGGATCTTCTCGAAACGGACGTGAATGACTTCAGATGGAATTTCTGTATCAGCTGTATCTTCAGACTCTACATCTAACAGGCGCAAGTGACGGTGGTCGATCCGATAAACGGTCGATGTCATGAAGAGCGCACTCTCCATGTTGCTCGTCAACACGAGGACGGCTTTTAGTCTCGACGTCAATGTCTTTAACGTATCGCGTAAAAGGTGGCGTGTCTCTTGGTCCACGTCTTGGTCCGGTTCTTCAAACACATACAGGTCACGGTCCTGGAGAAGCAGCGCGGCGTACTGCGTGCGTCTGACAAGGGAGCGATTGAGACGGTGGAGGCGGTGCTTGCGATAAGTCGTGAGTTGGAGTTGCTGCATCACCGATTCGACCGAGTCAGTTGAATCATAAAGACGCTTGGTGAAGCGTAAATACTCCTCGATGGTGAGTCGGTCGTATAAACCGTCCCGGATGGAGAAGAGGGACAGTGTTGAAGCGTGGTCGATGTTACCGGTATAAGTCGTGATCTCCTGACTGATGAGACTGAATATGATTTCCCGAGAAATCACTCCACAATGAATGGCGGCCAACTCACCTGGTTGGATCGTAAATGAAATGTTTTCGAGAATGAGTGTGTCTTGTTGGTGAACCGAGACGTTTTGGAAAGTAAGCACCGAATCCCTCCCTTTTTAGTTGGAGTATAACATTTTACAGAGAAGGGCTTAAGAGGAAGATGATTACACATGAAAGTTACATCTTTTGGTAAAATAAGATGCATGACGAATTAGTGAAGGGAAGTGACTCATTTGATGGATAAGCAATTCGAAGAAATGCAGACACGCGTGTTCGAGTTAGAATCTCAAGTTGAAATGCTTCAATCCCTTCTACTTCGAGTAATTGAGCAGGATTCAATACTACATAATCAGTTAAAAACTGAATTAGAATACGTCTTATTAAAGCATGATTTACCAGTCGGAAAGAGACATGACGTTTCATTTTTTCTGATTCGTCTCGAAAAGGCGTATAAGTTTGAAAACAAAATACCAACGCTGATTTCATTTCATGAAGAATTGAAACAAGTGCTTGAATTAGAGGAGTTATCAGAAGAGGTTTCCATTCGATTGATTCAAGAGTATGTAAGACGTGGAGTTTTTACTGTGGGGAACATGATTAAATATGAAAAGTGAGGATGTGGAGCATATGAACGAAGTACAACGATTAATGGACGAGGTCATTAAATTCCGAGATGAGCGCGATTGGGCGTTTCACCATAACCCGAAAGACTTGGCACTTTCCTTGTCGCTCGAGGCGAGTGAGTTACTTGAAGTATTTCAGTGGATCTCGAGTGAAGAAGCGCTTGAGACGAAAAAGACGGAGATGGAAGAGGAGCTTGCCGACGTGTTGATCTATGCGCTGACGTTCGCGCATGCTGCTAACATCAATGTGTCGAAAGCGATTGAAGACAAGCTCGTGAAAAACTCAGTGAAGTATCCGGTTTTGAGTGCAGAAGATTCACGATGAAATCCAATCATCGATTGTTATTCGTCATGTATCTTGGAGCAGGCATATTGAGTTTGGCTCTCTTTCTTGCGATTCCTTTGTTCTACATAGAACGTTCGAACTGGATGAACGTCATGTTTCCGCTACTAACAATCATTTGGTTTGCGAATGCGTTTGTGCATTGGAGAGGGATGAAGCAGAATAAAGCTTAATAAAATCGATTGTAGCCATAGAAAATCAATTGAGTGAAAAGGAGATAACGATGTCACACGAGGAACGTCTAGATCAGTTAAGTCGAAGCCTTGTTCATGCCATTCATTTGAGTTTCATTTTTTCCGTGATTTTTATTATGAGTGGATTGCTGGTTTGGTGGTTAGGGTGGCTCACCGTTGCCCAAGCATTGTTTGGAAGTATATTGCTCGCTCCACTCCTTTTGATGCTTCTGATGTGGAAACGCACACAGACGTTGCTACGTTTCAATGAGGACGTTGCATATCGTCATACCGTGTGGCTTGAGTTGATTTGCGCGCTGATTGTCGTGCTTTTAAATATTGGGATTGCGATTGCAATCATTGTTACCGAAATATATAGCTTCACGATTATTTCGTTCTTATTGATGTTCGTTGTGTCGATGATATCCAGACATGTTGATCAGCGGATGAAGCAACATGACCCGGAACATGTGACCTATTTAGATATGGCTCAATATAAGACAAAACGCAGTTGACCTGAGTCAGCTGCGTTTTGTGTTCGAGTCCAATTGTTGTTCGATTCGATCGAGACGTTCAATTAACACTCGAAACTGTTCAATGTTTTGACGCTCCAATTCAAGTTTTTCTGCTGCGCGTTTTTCAAATCGATTAACCACTTTGACAAGCCATACAATTCCGAAGACAATGGCGATGATGGGTAAGAAAAACGCAAGACTTGCAAATAATGAACTGATGATAATATTCACGAGAACTTCCTCCTTTACCTTTACACTCCATTATACTTCCAAATACATCCATCGTAACAGGGTCGACAGTAGAATTTTATATCAGACATTCGGTAGGCTAAGCATATAGAAAAGAGGTCTTGATCAGAATGAATTCAACAAATCGACAGCGCACTTTGAAGTGTCCGACCCGTCTTGGAACGGACGAGGATGGTTACGTCATCAACCAAACGTCCATCAAACATATTCAGCCTGAGTTTGAAACAATCCTCTTCAAATCAATTGAATTGGTGAAAGAAGCATTCGATGAACATCTTCATAGCATATACCTATATGGAAGCATCGGTCGCGGGACGGCTGTTGCTGGTGAATCTGATTTAGATTTGACGGTGCTTGTGCATGAGGATATCGATGCGACGGAATTGGTGGAACAGACGGAGCAACTACTAACGAAACATCCGAAAGTCATCAAAATCGACTACGATATCGGACGTCTGGATGTGGCACTGGATCCGGCGAACCATTTTGAATGGGGCTTTTGGCTAAGACATCTCTGTACGTGTGTTTACGGGGAAGATGTTTCAACTCAATTCCCACTCATGAAGCCGGATGCTCGTGTGAGTAAAGCGTTGAACCAGGACTTGGTTTCTTCGATTGAAGCAGCCAAGTCGAAATTGCTTCATGGACAGATTTCTCATCTAGAGAAGCGCTCCATCGTAAAACGAGTCATTCGAGGTTGGTATTTGACGATTAACGTGAAGGATGAGAGTTTTGCGACGACTGTAAAAGCGTGCTTGGCGATTCTAAAACTCTATTTCCCGGAAGATCCGCGAGTAGAGGAAGGGGAGATACTGTTGAAACAAGATGACATCACAAATCAACAGCTTCTGGACTATTTGAATGAAATAGATTGGATGTGAGTACGATGAAACAACAAATCGCCATCATTGGAGCTGGTGTCAGCGGGCTTTATGCTGCGATCCAACTTCATCAAAAGGGATATGACGTCACGGTCTTCGAGGCACGTGACCGAGTTGGCGGACGCATCTTGACGAAGGAAGGATTTGACCTCGGTCCGACATGGTATTGGCCGGATACGGAGAAGACCATCTCTGAACTCGTGGATACACTTGGACTCGAGTCATTCGTTCAACATACGACAGGACACATGGTGCTCGAACGTCAAACGACGACCGCACCGGAACGACATGTGTTACCGGAAGAAAGCATCGTCTTATCCAAGCGTTTAGTCGGTGGGATGACGAGTCTGGTGGAAGCTCTGCATGCGAAGTTGCCCGCTGACATCATACATCTTGGACATCGTCTCACGTCCATCGACCGACAGGCAGACCGAGTTCAATTGACGTTCCAAAATGGGGCGGTGCATCACGCGGACGACGTGATTCTTGCACTTCCTCCACGCCTTGTCGCCAATCTAACAATCCATCCTGAATTGTCAGCTTCGACGCAAAATGCACTCAAGACGACTCCCACGTGGATGGCGTCTCATGCGAAGGCGCTCATCGTATACGAGATACCGTTCTGGCGAGAAGAAGGTCTGTCTGGCTTTGGGATGAGTTGGGTCGGTCCGCTCCAAGAGATTCATGATGCCTCGCCGATGAATGGTCAAGGTGCGCTGTTCGCATTCTTCCGTCTGTCACCGGGAGAACGAGAAGCGCTAGGGGAGGGACAAGTGAAGACGCGCGTTATCGAACAACTGGAGAAGCTGTATGGTCCGAAAGCGAATGACTTCTTGCGATTTCATTATATGGACTGGTCGACAGAATCAGAGACAGCGACATCTGACGACTTCCTGCCGCTCACGGCATTCCCGGCTTACGGTCCGATTGAGCTCGGAGACCGTCTCCATTTGATTGGTTCGGAGACGGATGCGCAGTTCGGGGGACATATCGAAGGGGCATTGCGGTCGGCGAATCGAATCGTACAAGGGTTGGTATAACGAAAAAGACAAATCGTCCGACTAGCGGCGATTTGTCTTTTTTATTTAAATTTTTGAATCATCAACGCGAGTGAACGGTTGATCATCTTCATCTCGTCATCCTCAAGGACGGAGAACATCTCTTCAGCGAGGCGTTCTTCAATCGCATCGATTTGCTTCGAGTACGCCAGGCCGTTCGGGCCAAGTCGGATGAAGCTTTCTCGAAGATTCTCAGGATTCTTTTCCCGCGCGACGAAGTCACGTTGTTCGAGCACTTTGAGCACCTGACTGACGGCACTTTTGGAGATGGACATCTTCGTCGCAATCTCTGTCGTCGTCCACGTCTCTTGGCGTTTAAAGAGAAGTAGCATCTGTTCTTGTTGATAACTCAGCTCGAATTCGTTCAATTCCGTGAAATATTTCGTGAACAGCAAGTCGAGCTCATCGATTTGGCGGTACATCGTGAGGACTTGTTGTTTTCGTGTTTCATTCAACGTGTCATTCATCCTTTCTTTACGGTGTCTGTCGGAACGTTTCGCTCCGGAGAAATAAGAGGACACCACACACTAGTCCGATTATACCAAATGCCAATAAGAGCGTTTGAATCGGTACAGCCAGGGCGACAAGAATCGATAAGATCGCGAAAGCAATCGGTTCCAGGCCTGAGGCGGCGAGCGACATGATGCTCATGACACGACCGATTTTGTCAGAGTCGCTTTGTTCCTGCATGATGGTGACCGTCGGCAAGTAGACGAGCATAATCATAAACCCGCTCATAGAAGCCGCGACCGCGAGAAGCGGAATCGATTGGACTTGCGTGTAGAGGAAGAAGGCGCCGAGTGTCAGGAATAGGGCGCGGAAGACGAAGCGTCCACGATGAACCGACCGTAACAATAGAATCAGGAAGCTTGCGACGAATGTCCCGACAGCGAGCCCACCTTCGATGATACTCAAATCAAATGCTGTCCCTCCGATCGCACCAACGAGAATCGGGATACTCATGATGAGTGGTCCCATGACGAACAAGTTGACGATGGCAATGGCGAACGTCCCACTACGTAACACAGGTGTCTGCGATACGTAACGAATGCCCTCTTTCAAATCAAGGAGTACATCTTTCGCTGAGAGTGGAGCGATCTCGGGAATATTGTCTTGAATGAGACGTGGCATGATCAAAATCGCGGAGAGGAAAATCAATGCAGCCGACGTGCCGAAACTGAGACCAAAACTTCCCCACGTCAGTAGGATTCCTGCAAGGAACGGACCGATGACGAACATCAACTCGAGCGACCCTTGGAAAAGGGAGTTTGCCCGTTGCAACTGTTGACCTGATACGATTGAAGGCATAAGTGATGACAGTGCCGGGTAAGACATGCCATCTAAAAGACCAAACAATACGGAGATGATCAAGAGGGCTGTCACCGAATACGCATCAGCGAAATGGAGCGCAACGACAATTAACATCAACACGCCTTGTCCGATATTCGTTAAGCATAACAAGCGACTCTTTTGGAATCGATCAGCGAACACACCGCCGAATACCATCATGACGACACGCGGCAACGAGACCGCCGTCAAGATAATCCCTAGAAGTGCCGGTTGCTTCAAAACGTCGATCGTCAACCATGAGACGCTCAAGAAGAAAATCGAAAACCCGAGCGTGAGCGTCATTCCGGATAACCAAGTGAATACGAACCGAGTATTCTTCAATAAATTCATGTTAATAACCTCTTACTTTCATTTTTCAACATATAGTTAAGTTAACTAAACTATACGGTGAGAAATTCATATCGTCAAGAAGCATGACTTTGGTATGAAAATGTAAAATAACGGAACTTTTCTCATGTTCATCTCGTATAGTGGAATAAGAGGTGAATCAAGATGAATAAGCAAGAACGACTACATATAATCAAACAATCAAATCGAAAGCGACTTTTGCAACGACTTTTTCTAGCAATTCCAGCCGCTCTCGCGGTCTACTTTTTAATACGAACGGACGGGAATATTTGGGTTGGGTTCGCCATTATCGGCGGAGTGTTACTTGTGACTCGTTACTTCTTTTCGCATGAAGCAGAGACGATCAGTCAATTGTCGGAGCAAGAACAGGTGAAACGTGTTGTGATACTGCAGTATCATCTGGACTTCCTCTTTATCGCATTGCTAGGACTCGTCAATCCGCTAGCCATTCGAATCATGGAATGGTCTTGGATTCCAGCGGTTCTTATCGGTGGGACATTGCTTTATATCTTATGGTCTCAAGAGAAGCTCGATCAACAAATCCGCTGGCTCGATCCGGAGCAACCGACACGTCGCGAGATTCGACGATTCTGAAAGGATGAATGAGATGAATAAACAAGAACGGATTAATACGATTTATCGTTATCAACAGCGTTGGCTCTTTTGGAGAATGGGACTGGCAGCTCTTACCGGGATGTTCGTCTTTCTTGCACTTCAGTCTGACGGTGCGTCAAAGTATATCATTCCATTAGGGGTCACATTAGCAGGTATGTTGTTCGCCATCGGACGAGAGCGGCGCTTCGTCAGGAAGTTGACCGCTGTAGAACAAGCAAAGCGCATCATCGATTGGCAGTATGTGTCGGAGATGGGACTCCTCGTCTTGTTGGCAATTCTTTTCCCATTAATCGTCTTGATTAACTGGCCGGCATGGTCGCTTTTCGTCGTCTTCTTAGGCGGGGTCATCTTATTGCAAGTCGCACAGAAAATGCTCGACCGGCAGATGCCGCAGTATGACGAAGAACAGCCGATGCGCCGCGAAATCAAACTCGACTTCGTGAAAGACTGAGGTGATACCGTGGACAAAGCAGAGCGATTTGAAAGAATTGAACAGTTTGAGAAACGATATACTCGTCTCAACATCGTCGTGAGCGTAATCATGCTAGGCGTATCCATCTATTTTCTTTCGACATGGAGTCCGTATAGCATTCTTTTACCCGGTGTCGCACTTCTCTATACGACATGGCTTGAATGGAACAAGATGAAACTGCAGCAATCCTTCAACGAATCGACACGCTATCATCGATTGTTGCGGATTGATTTTACTGTCATGTTGATGAGTTTGATCTGGTTCATGATTTTGATTGGGTTGCATTTCAACGGAATCGATATCTTACCGTGGATGAGTTGGACGCTCCTGATTGGCGGGCCGTGTCTCATATTGATTCCACTTTGGATTGATCGAAAACAGTCCGAGTTTGATGAGCACCACGTCACATCAGGCGAGTGGGCTCGGTCAAACCGGGAACGTTTGAAACATACGTTAGATGATATTTCAAGGAAAGGTCGTAAAGATTCATGACAAAGATAGAACGGATTCAAGTAATCGGAGGATATCGGCAGTCACGACAAACCCTCCACCTTTGGCTCACGGGAGCCCTTATTTTTTGTAACAGTTTTGTGCTCGGTTTTGATACATGGTGGATATGGGGAATCGCTTCGGTCCTCACGGCTGCCCTACTCATAGGGCTGACGATCAAAGAAGGACGTGTCTTACAGATTTTCACGGCAGGTCGAGGCATCTTGCTGACAAAACGTTTGTATCGCCTCTATTCTTACTGGATTGGAGCGGTCACAGCAGCGGTTCTCTTCAGTCGTCTGCAAATTGCACCTGTCGCATGGATCATCTTTGGTCTAAGCATCGTCATGTTAGCATGGACGCACTATCAGACCGTCCAGCAATTGCGACAAGCCGACCCGGAGCAACCGACACGAGATGAGGTGACAAAGCATTACCGTTCGTATGAAAGGAGTACATATGCTGACGAAAGAAAAGCGACTTGAACAATTACTGAAGCAGGATGACAGTCATTGGCGTTGGGGGTGGGGCATCGCCATCGCGACGATTGTGATGACGCTCGTGATTGCCGCGCAGTCCAAACTCTACGCTCCACTCCTCGTCTTCATCAGTTTCTTTCCGTATCTCTGTTTTGAATGGCGGAAGACAAAACTGCTCCTGACCTTTAACGAGGATGCGCGGTACCAACGTCTGGTGTATACAGACTTTGGCATCCAGTGGCTCTGCTTCGTGTTGACTATCTGCTTATTGGCTGCCTATTATGCTGACTCGTTGTCTCCCATCATTGCCATTGCCGGGCTGTTCGGAATCGGTGTGATGTCGATTCTGGCACCGTATGTCATCAATCGACACTTACACTCGCTCGATGCGCATCATGTACGAGGGAAAGAATTGCGTGAAGCGCGCGATCAACGCTTCCGTGAGTCCGAAACGAACACCTGAGAAGGGTTCGTTTTTTGTTTGAGGACATCGGTCCTTTTCTTCTTTTGTATAGAGGCGTAAGCTGACAATGTACACAGAACCAGTAGAATCGAGGAAGACATTCATGTTAGCTATTTTGATTGGATTGACGATTGGGATTTTATTGCCGATGCAGACGAGTGTCAACTCACGTTTGCGTCAGGTGGTCGGCTCCCCGTTCGTTGCATCTTTTTTATCGTTTACTGTCGGGACGATCTTTTTGTCCTTATTGCTCTTATTGACCGGACAGTCATTCGGATTTGACGGCTCGGTGATTCAGGAAGGTCCGGGTTGGATGTGGATTGGCGGACTGTTAGGGGTCTTGTTCTTAACGGGAAATATTTTGCTGTTCCCAAGACTCGGGAGTGTCCAGACGGTCATCATGCCGATTTTTGGACAGATTTTGATGGGGTTGTTGATTGACCATTTCGGTTGGTTCAATTCTGTCGAACACCCAATTACGGTGCTTCGTTTGTTCGGAGTCGTGCTCGTCTTGTTCGGAGTCATCGGAACGGTCGCTTTATCCGACTGGCTCAACCGCCGAAGAGGCAAACTGGTCGTCTCCATGGAAACGGACACGGGGAATCTGAACCTTTGGCGACTGTTTGGGATTTTCACAGGGATGATGAGTGCCACGCAAACGGCCATTAACGGCTATTTGGGAACAGTGCTCGAATCGGCTCTGAAAGGGGCATTGGTCTCTTTCGTTGTCGGAACGTTGGCGCTCTTACTCATTTTACTCGTCTCACGCCAACCCGTTCCGCTCGGTCAACTGAAAGGTCAACCGTGGTGGATTTGGCTCGGTGGAATCATTGGGGCGCTCTTCATCGGAGGAAACGTCCTCATCGTACCAATTGTCGGGACAGGGATCGCTGTCATCATCGTCATCGTCGGACTGTTATGCGGAAGTTTACTGATTGACCGTTTCGGTTGGTTCGGCGCGAAGAAGAACCCGGTCACCGGGGTACAACTCGTCAGTCTGATTGTCATGGTCATTGGAATTGTATTGATTCGTTTATCTTAAGGGGGGAGAACGATGCGGGGAGTATTATTTGCAGTCAGCGGAGGCTTCTTTCTAACGTTACAAAGTGTTGCGAATGCTCGAATCAGTTCACAGATTGGGACGTGGCAAGCGGCGACGTTGACACAATTCACTGGATTCGTCGTCGCACTTCTCGTCATGCTGGTGCTTCGGGACCGCACGTATGTCGAGATGCGGCACGTGAAGCCGCTCTATTTATCTGGCGGAGCATTTGCGGCGATTATCTTATTTAGTAATATGACGGCCGTCCACGAGCTCGGGGTCACGATGACAATCTCGTTGTTTCTCATCGCGCAACTGGCGCTCGCGCTCGTCATCGATTGGCGAGGATGGTTCGGAATGGTGCGACGGAAGTTGAACGGGGCTCAGTTGATTGGTGTGTTCATGATGATTGCGGGGGTCATCTTATTAAAATGGTAGGGGGAAACGTGCATGGTTGACGCGTATGTGAAGCAATTTGAATTGACTGTCTTACCAGAAGAAGCGCAGAACGAATTGCAGCTCGTTCGATACGAGCCAGGAGACGTCATCTGTACGCAAGGTGATGAAGCAGGGCATCTCCGCTTCTTAGTGAAGGGGAAGATTCGTGTCTCCCATACTTCTGCTACCGGCAAGCGCCTCGTCCTCTCCTTCAAATATCCGCTCGATTTGATCGGGGACATCGAATATATTCAACGGACCCCGTTTTTGAATACGGTCGAGGCGGTCACAGAAGTCGAGATGCTCGCCATCCGATTCGAGGATTTAGTACGTCACGCGCACGGAGAAGTCGCCTGGTTACACTATTTATTGGAAGAAATCACGCGGAAATTTGAACGGAAATCACAATCGCTCAGCTTCAATCTGTTCTATCCCGTGGAAGTGCGCTTGGCGAGTTATCTGTTATCGATGACGCCGAATGACCAAACACTAGGCTCGACGGTCGACCAATTGACGGATATCGCTGATTTGATTGGGACGAGTTATCGTCATGTGAATCGGACGCTCCGGCGTTTCGTTGAGGCAGGATTGATTGAACGAAATCGGCGGGTAATCACGCTCGTCGATCGGGAAGGTTTGTTGGAGATTGTCGGGGAGAGCATTTATGAATAGGAGGGGAGACATATGGCGATTGGCATGATGCTTGCCATCTTCGGAGGGATGCTCGTCTGTGTGCAAAACACGTTTAACGCCAACGTCAAGAAGCGTGTCGGAGCATGGGCGACGACGACGCTCGTTCTCTGTCTTGGATTTTTAGCATCGCTACTCATTGGGTTGTTTCAAGAAGGTGGTGGCTTGTTCCGAGTAGATGAGATGGAGACATGGTACTGGTTCAGCGGAATCCTCGGCGTCGGGGTCGTCATGAGTGTGACGCAAGGGGTTGAGCGCCTCGGGCCGAGTTACGCGATCTCAATCGTTATGGTGTCTCAAATCTTATTCGCGCTCCTCTGGGATACGTTAGGGTGGTTCGGATTGACGGCCGTCCCGTTCACATGGAAAACGGTCGTCGGGATTATGTTAATCGTTGGTGGGGTGCTCGTATTTCAATTGAGTGGAAAGGTAAAACCAACTCGCGCGTCGATGAATCGAGCGAGTTAAATGTTAAAAAGAAGTTCCACGTTTTGAACAAGTTTGTCCATGCTGCTGTCGATTCAGTTGAGTATGACAGATCGGGTCCATCACCGTTGACTTCTATTCCGTTGATTGACCAGATGTAACCAAAACTTTTGACTCATTAGGAAAAAAAGGATAAAAAGAACAATTTGACCGAATCTTTTTTTGAAAAGATATGTATAATTTAGAAGAACAGGATAGAAGGGGGTAATGATATGCAACAAGTGATGGACATGGGATGGACAATTCTAAACTTAGGGTTGTTGACGATGATTGGAATCTTTTTATTCCGACTCCTTCGCCGGCATTCAAATTAATCAGCATCTGACAATCGTCAGATGCTTTTTCCTTTTTAATGGGAAAACCTCGAAAGTTTGCTTATAGATTGTTAAGATATAGATATCGATAAATTGGATGATTTTTACTTTTGGAGGTGTGTAAGGTGTTACGTGAAGAACGAATGGAATACTTGTACGACAAAGCATGGACTAAAAAAGGTCCGCTACTAGTGATCATCATCGGTGTAGTGACAGCGCTTTGGCTATTGTTCAATGATTCCAGAATGAGCCTATCCCTGTTCATCTTTTGTGCGGCGATGCTCATGCCGCTTCTGGTGGCAACATGGCATAAAATCCAGTTGTTTTTACAGTTCAATGACTCATCCACGTACCAGCGCTTTATTTATCTAAAAGGCATGATTCAGTTTATTCTCTTGATTGGTGTCATATCGATGGTGGCGCTCTATGCACTGAAGTACATATCGCTTGATACATTGAGCCTTGGCTGTGCGATGCTGATTGCGGGTTGCCTCATTCTCGAGTCATGGGTCGACTGGAAGATTCTAAAGATTGATGATGAGCATGTGGTCGAGAGTTTGTTGGGACTCGTGAACTGGAAATAAAAAGGGGTGTAGGGTTGAGTGATTGTCTGGACTGATGAAATTGACCATACGAATACATTGCCGGATTTGACAAAAGAAATCCTGAGAGATGTCGAGTCACGTCTCGGCGTGAAGTTACCGGAAAGTTATATCGAATTGATTCGAACACAGAATGGGGGATTTATCGAGCAGCGTGAGCTACCTGTGATCCTAAACGGACTAGACGATACGATTGTGATTGACTTCATCATGGGCATGAGTTTACAAGAAGGACTAGTTGAATCAAAAAACCTTTTGAAAGAGTGGGGCGTTGAGGATGAACGTCTGATTGCATTCACGGGCGATGGACACTATTTCCTCATGTTCGATTATCGCGATGGGGTGACTCCTAAGATTGCGTTATTAGATACGACGGTTGAAAAAATCGATGTGCTATTTGATTCGTTTGATCAATTCAATGAAGCGTTAAGTGTCAGCGAGACCGATTCATTTGTGGGATTAAGTGAAGGGGAGACGCTGTTAGATTATGCACAAAATCTACTATACAGTGAAGTGACGAGTGAAAAAACATTTGGTGCGAACATTTGGTTAAATTCACTAGACGTTCTCGATGTTAAAGAGTTGGTCGTGGAGCTTCTCACATGGATGGATGACGATACATTGCGCGAGACAGCAATTTCTACGATTCAAAACACCATCATTTCACGTCGTTTGCGCCAGAAAGAGTTGATTGAGGCATTTTTCAGTTCGTTATTGAAACGTGATGATGCATACAGTAAGCAGTGCTATGAAGAGACGACATACATCCTAGAGAATGGGATTGATCCGGATTGAAACTTAATCTTGGAACGATTCGTAAATATGATTAACGAAAACACATGAGGGGGATTCGATGGTAGACCATGAAGTCAGACTAGAACAGATGTTGAAAGATGATGAAAAACGAAAGAAGCAATTGACCCTTCCGTTGATTGGGGCCATCGTCTTGACCTTCTTCTATATATGGACGACGAACGTCTTCTTGTTGTATGCTATGATTTTTTTCGGACAATTTCCTGCCTTATATAAATCATGGCACCGCAAGAAGTTATTACTGTCATTTAACGAAGACAAACGGTATCAACAACTCGTGCGATCTGAATTTTTATTGGGTCTTACCTCGCCATTACTTGTTCTCATACTGATTACCAGTGCGGAGCTTGAGTGGATTTCATTGTTCACTTTCGTTATCATTGCATTTATTGGAATCATAGTTCTGTTGATTCTCAGTTTTCCAATCGACCGCAAGCTAAAAGAAATCGATTCGTTACACGTGACGGGTGTTGAACTCGGTCATGTCCAGCTGCAACGGAAAAAACGAAAAAGTGAAGCGTGATGAATAAACAAGAACGCCTCCCCAAAATGGTGAAACAGGATCTCGATTCGCGAGGGGTCAGCGCGATATTTGGCATCATCGGTCTGTTTCTCCTTCTCGTTGTTTCGGTCATAAGAGGTATCACGGTGACGACGGTTGCCTTCTCTTTCCTCGTGACCCAACTGCCGATGCTCTATCAAGCATGGCGACGGATGGAGTTGTTACGTACATTTAACGAAGACGAGGAATACCAACGTCTCGTTCGTCGAGAATTTCAAATCATCGTCGCCATGTTTGGATCACTTGGTGTATTTACTTTCCTCACGTGGTTCGTATTGGATTCGATGCAGGAACTACTCGGTGTCGCATTGATTGGCATCATTCCGCTCCTCATCTTGTACGTGTCGATGGACCGGAAACTACGTGAAGCGGACCCGGAGCACGTGACGAATCGGGAATTACGACGCGCACATCGTGAACAATAAAACTCAGCCCTGACACACGTCAGGGCTGAGTTTTATTATGAGAACATGGAAATGAGAAAGCCGCAGACGACCATGCCGATTGTATAGAATGTGAACCGGTATCGTTCCCAAAAAGATTCATTCATCGTGTCACCGCTACATCGTCAAGCGGCGTGTCAACCATCCGAACGAACGCTTCGTCCGGGTCGGTCGTTCCAGACTCGTCGAGCCAGTCTTGGAAGTCCCCTTCATACAAAACGCGTCCACCATGCAGGAAGATGACATGGGCATCAAGTTGAACCAAGTCATGTAACTGATGTGTGGAGATGAGACATGTCTTGCCCTCATCGACGAGTCGTTGCAGGCGGCGCATGATTTGAATGCGGGACGCCGGGTCGACCCCGCTCGTCGGCTCATCAAATAAATAGAGAGAACGTTTGATTGAAGATAAGAGCGTCACGAAGAGCCATTTCTTCTCCCCGACCGACATCTTCCCGAGCTTCATCGTCCATAGATGTTCGAACAGTTCTTGTTCGTGAGAAGTTGAAAGGTTATTTACGTAAGACTCGAGTTTCTTGAAGTCGGGACGTTGCGACAGACGTCCGATGAAATAGGCGAAGTCTTTCCCCGTCAACCCATGATGGTTGTACATGAGTTGCGTCAAATAGAGCATGTCCGTCGTCGGAACGAGTTCGAGTGATGTCTTGTCGACCGGAAGTGCCCCGGTCATACAATCAAACAGGGTCGTCTTCCCAGCACCATTTTGTCCAATCAAAACGTTCAGTTTATTCGGTTGCAGGGTGAACGAGACATCATCGAGAACAGGACGTGCCGCTTTCGGATAGCGATAAGTGAGTTGGTTTACGTGCATAAGAACCTCCTAGCGTGTGATGAGTGAGACGAGACTAAAGCGTTTCAACGCAATCGTGCCGATGATGAAATACCCAAGTACAGAGAGGCCTGTCGCCCATACTCCGAACGAGAGCTCGACTTGAGTCGTCAGATGCAGCAACCCGAGCGCGAATTCGTGAAGCGCGTAGAACGGGTTGAGGAAGCTGAACCATTGATCAGGTGACTTGATCGCCAGTAAAAAGAGTGGGAACATCAGTATGTTCGCGAACGTCCCGAGACTCGATACTTTCACTGGAAGTGTCGTGATGGCGACACTGGCAACCGCGAACGGGATACTGCCAATCAATACGAGTAGAGACGTTGCAATCAACTTGAACGAAAAGAACCCGTGTACGAGCGTGACGACCGTTGTGAATAAAGTTAAGCTGATGGAGGCGAATAAGAGTTGCGCCAAGATGACGGCGATGACATATGTCAGTTTGTTGCCTGAGATCATCACGTACGTTTTCATCAGTCCGTATTCACGCATGCGAGCGAGTTCGATGCCGACACCGTTCACATATGTAGCAAGAATGATATACACCCAGAAATAAGAGAGCCCTGGGTAGTATTCCGCTGTCGTTGCTTGGCGAATATCTGAAGATGACTGCGTCAAGGCGATTATGAGTGGGATTAAGAATGTCCAGATGAATGGAATCTTATCCGTGACGACAACTTTGGCATACATAAAGAAATAACTTGTGATTTGATGCATCCTGTTCCTCCGTTTGTATGTTTGAATGTTTGTATCGTAGCTCAATATACGGAAGGTTATTGGAAAAAGTTTCAAAAAATAATCCCTCATACTGAATGAGGGATTGAAGAAAATCATTTCACTTTGTCGCGTTTCGCAATCTTGTCGCTCACTTGCTGACCGCTCAATGTCACCATCGGCATGCCACCGCCCGGATTGACGGTTCCCCCGACAAAGTAGAGGTTATGATAGAGTTCGCTCTGCTTCTTATGCTTGAAGCCACCGTTCCGATTCTTGTCGGCGACCGTTCCATAAATGGCACCTCGGTCCGATCCGTACGTCCGCTCGATATCATGAGGCGTCCATACGTCACGCGTCACCGTATGTTCACGCAAACCATCGAGACCCATTCGTTCCAATTTGTCGAGTACACGTTCTTCAAAAGCGGCGTACTCTTCTTCCGTGAACGGCACATTCTGAATATACGGAATGTGTGGCAAGATTTTGATGTTCTCATGTCCTGGTGGCGCTTGGGTCGGGTCGGTCTTGTTGACGTTGACGAGGTAAATCGTCGGGTCGTCCGGAAGTTCATGTTTCTCAAAAATTTTATCCATCTGTTCATGCAAATTTTCGGAGAAGAAGAAGTTATGGTGCGCGAGTTGAGGATAGGCTTTCTTCACCCCGAGATGGAGGACGAATCCGGAGCTCGCCGGTTCATATTTATCGACGAGTTTGTCGACGTACTGTTTGTCGGCGTCGACCATCTTCTGATAGAACGGGATGACTTCCATGTTCGAGACGAAATAATCAGCAGAACGGAGACGTCCGTCCTCGAGCTCGATGGCGGTCACTTTCTCATTCACCGTATGGGCACGAACCACGCCTTCTCCGGTATGTAGCTTCACACCGATCTCTTCGGCGAGCTTCGTCAAGCCTTCCGCGAGCTTATGGGTGCCGCCTTCGACATACCAACAGCCTTGGGCATATTGCATGTAAATCATCATATTGAGGACGGCCGGTGCGTTATACGGAGACGACCCGACATATTTGACGTAATACGACAGCATATCACGAAGATGTGGATTGCTGATGCGCTTCTTGATGGCGCTATACATCGTCGACGTCAAATCGAATCCGAATAGGGTCGGGAAGATGCCCGTTTTCATGACGGCTTCTAATGGGGATTCAAACCCTTCGGCCAAGTATCCCTTCTCGGTCGTCTTATAGATGCGCGCTGCGTAATTCAGCAGTTCACGATATTCCTGCATGTCTTTTCGAGAGAGGGAAGGGTTTGCCCGCTGCATCTGTTCGAGGTCATGGTAAAGGTCGAGGACGGTATCGTCCGGGAAGAACGAGCGCCATTCGAGCTCAAGCCGCTTGATGGATACATAGTCTTCCATCCGTTTCCCACTTCCACGGAACAGTTTCTCGAAGATGTGAGGCATCGTTAAAATCGAGGGCCCGAGGTCGAAGCCGAATCCGTCTTGTTCGAGACGATTCACTTTCCCGCCGATGTGATCGTTCTTTTCGTAGAGTGAGACGTCGTAACCTTTTTGAGCGAGTGAGATGGCCGCTGACAAGCCGCCGAGCCCTCCGCCGATGACGATGACCGACTTTTCCACTGATGGCATATATTCGCCGCCTTTCCGAAGTGTTATTTTCAAAAAACAGAATGAGTGCTACCTCCTCTATTCCCGTTTCCAAATGAAACGAACATGCTTTTACGGATTTGCCACATCCACAAAGATGTCATCCCTGAACCGACAAAAGTTATGTATAGTAAGGGAACAGAGACTGAACGAAAGTAGGAATCTAAGATGATCGTAAAAACAATCACACTTCACTTTGCGAACGGGGATGAAATCACGATCCCGTTTGATGAGATTGAATCGTGTCGAATGCATGATATTCAAGACGGGATGCGTGTTGCGGCGGATGGACAATTGATCAAAGAAAAAGTGATGCATGGACTCGACCTCGTATTAAAGGATTCGGCGAACCAACTGGAATGGGATGGTCCAGGTAGACCGTTTGACCGTATCCTAGGCATGTCGGATTTACAACATCTCGCCTTCGAGTTTGAAGGAATGCGAGGAAAGTCATACCGCATCGCCTGGCATGATCTGGAGGCGGTACAGAACACGTACCAGACGACAACTGAAGAAAATGGGAACTTACACGTGCACGTTCGAGTTTCGTAAAAATAGCCTCTCGCAATATATGCGGGAGGCTTTATTCGTTTGACTTCACACCGCCGGCAACGAGCGGTCCTTCATAGGTGATCGTATAGATAATCCGGGCGATGTCTTCCGCTGTCTCTTCCGAAGACGGATTGTTCAACCACTCATAGATGACGCCCATGTGAGCCGAAGAAAGATAGGCGACGAGATATGGAGGCGGGACCATCATCTTGTCCGGATCAAACAAGGTTACCGGGGAGCGCTGAAACAAGGCAGCCTGCATAAATTTTCGAAGTTTTGCCTGGAACGTCGGATCTCCATTTGGTCCGAGGAGCGGCTTCATGATGATTTGATTGTCTTCGATGAAGCGGATGAACGGAATGAGGTAATGATACGAGTTGTTGGTCCGCTCGTCTCCAAAGATGTGAGGGAGATGGTGAATCAACTTTTGTTCAGCCTCTTCAAAGATCTCGTCGACGCATTTTTCCATCAATTCGAACTTATCCACATAGTGACTATAAAAGGTGCCTCGATTGATGCCGGCCCGTTCAGTCAATTGCTTGACGGTGACGGCCTCAAATCCCTGCTCCTCAATAAGGTTGAAGAAGGCATCTTTGATCAACTTCTTCGTCCGGATGACGCGTAAATCGGTTTGTTCCATATTATTTCTCCTTTTCCTCAACACATTCATTGCATCTGTCGGAAAACCGACACGATGACCGATATTGACGATTGTTGCCACCGTGAACGGGGTCTATACTGAACATATAAACCAACACGGTGTCGATTATCTTGAGTATACACGATGAGGCGCCGAAAAGGAGTGACAGAAATGAACATTCAACTGCAACGCGTCGACAAGTCATTCGGTGACCAACTCGCCATCGACAACATCGACTTCACCATCCCATCCGGAGAGATTTGCTGTTTGCTCGGACCCTCTGGATCGGGGAAGACGACGCTCATCCGACTCATGATCGGCGCCCTTGCACCGGACAAAGGAAGTGTCCACATCGGCGAAACGAAGATGCCAAACATGGACATGCTCCAACAAATCGGATTTATGCCGCAGAACGATGGCTTGTACGAAGACTTGTCGGCTGAGGCGAACCTCGCCTTCTTCGGGTCGATTTATAAGTTAGAGAAAAAGGCGCTCCAAGAACGCATCACCGAAGTGCTCAACCTTGTCGATTTAACGAACGACCGGCATAAGCTCGTCCGCAATTTTTCAGGCGGGATGAAGAAACGCCTGTCCTTGGCTATCGCCATTTTGCATAAGCCAGACGTGTTGTTTCTAGATGAACCGACGGTCGGAATTGACCCAATCTTACGTCGTCAAATCTGGGATCAGTTTCAGGTGATTCGGAGGGAAGGGACGACCATCATCGTCTCGACGCACGTCATGGATGAAGTGCTCGAGTGCGACCGTGCCGCGCTCGTCTATAATGGACGGTTGATCGCCTATGATCATGTGCAAGATTTGCTCGACCAGACCGAGAACGGTCGCGTCGAAGAACTGTTCTTGATTGCTGGGAAAGAGGAGGTGGGTGACCATGCGTAACTTAGCGAAGCGTGTCATCTTTCAGACGTTGAATGATAAACGAAGCGTCGCCTTGATTTTGATTGCGCCACTTCTTATATTGACACTCGTCTACTTCCTACTCGGTGACTCGGATTACGTGCCGACTGTCGTTCTGGACGACAACGCACCCGAACAGCTCGTCGATGCGTTCGAAGACGAGACGCTCGAAGTGGAACAGGCCACGTTCGATGATCCAAAAGTATATATCGAAGACAATGAACATGTCGATGCCGTGTTTGAAATGAATCAAGAAGGAACGACCATCACGTTACGCGAACCTTCGACGAAGTCGTCGAAGGCGGTTGGTGAGATTCAAGATGCGTTGGCGACGCTCAACCCTGCAGCTGAAATCGATACGTCATTCGTCTATGGGGAAGAGGACCAATCGACATTCGATTCGTTCGGCTTCGTCTTCCTATCCCTTTTCTCGTTCTTCTTCGTGTTCATCCTATCTGCGATGGCACTCGTCAAAGAACGGAGTGGCGGTACGCTCGAACGACTGTTGATGACTCCGATCAAACGAGGACAAGTCATTTTAGGATATACACTCGGGTACGGAACGTTTGCGGTGATTCAGTCAATTTTCATCGTGCTCTATTCGATTTATGTGCTCGGTCTGTCTTCGCTCGGGAATATGGCGTGGGTCATGTTGACGATGCTACTTATGGCGGGTACGGCGGTGCTCTTCGGGGCGACCATCTCGGTGTTTGCCCGATCGGAACTACAAGTCGTACAGATGATTCCGTTCACCATCATCCCGCAAGTATTCTTCTCGGGACTCATCCCGCTCGACTTGATTCCATATGGTCTCGGGAACTTGAGTTACATCATGCCAATCTTCTACGGAGCGACAGCGATCAAGGAAGTCATGATTTACGGAAGTGGCTTCTCAGGCATCTGGGTATATTTACTCGGTTTGATTCTCTATGCAGGTGTCTTGTACCTCTTGAATATGCGGGCGCTTGGGAAGTATCGGGGGCATTGAGTTATATAAACGTTAGCGAAGGCTGTGGTACTTATAGAGTGCCATGGCTTTGTGTTCACCCACAAAAAAAGCACTCGGACGATTGTCCGAAATGCTCATTAGCGTTTGAGTAACAACATCACGCCGGTCACGAATAATGCGATTCCGCTCGCGAGTCTAACTTGTTTGCACGTCACGTTCTTTCACCCCTACATTTCCTCATCGTTTTGCTTTAGCGACACGTTTTGGTGTTTTCGACATTTCTTGATAAATCGAAAGAATCTCGGTCCCGTAATTTCCTTTCGGCTGCATGGCCCATTTTTGGTGAAGAGATGGCCACGTTTTCGCAGAGCCTCGCTTGACGAGATGGAAGCGTGGGTCGACTTGTTTCGTGTTCAGTGCATCGTTTGAAGCGTATGCTTTTAGATGCTGAATTTGAGCAGTCACCCCTTGTTGTGGGGAACGGAAAAAGTGACCTTTTACACCATTTCCAGTCGTCCCGATTCCAGAGTAGTTATGCTGCTTCGGAAGGACATCGCCACCGTAACGGAAATAACCGGTCTCTTTCAATGCTTGTGCGAATGCGACATCCCCACGAACACCTTCCTTAGCGCCGATGATGACGAAGAGTTTCGCCAAATCTTCGACAGACGTTTTTGCGAGCCGGACATCACGAGGATTCTTCTTTTTTACGTAATCCGCCATTTGTTGCGGAGTCAAAGCCGATACTCCCATAATAGCACGATTCTGCTTCTTCGGGGCCGCCTCAACGATTGATGCGGTCGAGAGAAGAGAAGATGTGATCAGCAGAAATGCGATCATCAAGCTAAACACTTTTTTCATCATATGTACCCTCCTAAACGAATCCTATCCATTGAGAAATAATACCATATTAGGATTAAATTTTAATTTCAGATTTATTTATAAAGGGAATGAGAAATTAAAAAAGCCGCTCTGAATCAATTCATTCAGAACGGCTTTACCTATTAATTCGCTTGTTTCAACTCTTCAACAGTTTCCACTTGATCATCAAACTTACGAACATCCACGCGTTTCACAAAGAACGCAAGGACGAGTGCCAAGAGGTTCATCCCAAGTGCAACGTAAAATGAATATTGAATCCCAGACAAGAGGGCTTGCTGAGTGATGGCACCCATCGAGCTCTCAGTGAGTGTCGCAGGATCGACTCCTGTCATCAATGATTCAGCTTCCGTACGTGTTACCGAGTTCATGATGGTCACGAGTACTGCCGTACCGATTGCACCGGATACTTGTTGGGCCGTGTTGTTGATGGCCGTTCCGTGTGGATTGAGGCGAGTCGGCAATTGGTTCAGTCCATTAGTCATGATGGGCATCATGACCATTGACATCCCAAACATACGCAACGTGTACGTCAAGACGATGTACGTATACGTCGAGTCAAGTTGGACGTTTGCGAGCATGTACGTCGATACCGCGGTGATTGTCAATCCGGTAAGTGCCAATAATTTTGGCCCGAATCGGTCAAACAGTTTACCCGTGATCGGCGACATGATTCCCATGATGATCGCACCAGGAAGAAGCATGAGCCCTGAATCGAGTGGGGAGATACCACGTACGCTTTGGACGTAAGCCGGTGTCAAAATCATACCTGAGAACATCGCGACCGCGTTTACCATCGCAATGACTGACGCGAGTGCGAACATCGGATGTTTGTAAGCACGCAAGTCGAGCAATGGTTTTTCCATATGGAGCTGACGATAAATGAATGCGATCAACGAGATGGCACCAACGATCATCGTCGCCAAGACGATTGGGTTATCCCAGCCGTCCGAGCTTGCTGAACTGACACCGTATAAAATCCCGCCAAATCCGAGTGTCGATAAGACGAGTGACAAGTAATCGAGTGACTGGTCTTTGTTTTGGACCATGACGTTCTCTGCTTTCCAAACAGCGAGCGCGAGACCGATGATGGCGAGCGGTAAAATCATTTCGAATAAGACGCGCCAGTCATAGTACTCGACGATATAACCGGAAAGTGTCGGTCCAATCGCAGGTGCCGAGATCATGACAAGTCCGAAAATCCCCATCGCCATCCCCCGTTTTTCACGCGGGAAGCTGACGAGCATGACGTTCATTAAGAGTGGTCCCATTGTTGAGGCACCTATGGCTTGAATCATTCGACCAGTCAACAACCAGCCGAAGCTCGGCGAGAAGGCCGCGATCGCCGTACCGATGGTGAAGATGCTCATCGAGGTGATGAACAAGCTTCGGTTAGAAAAACGAGTGATTAAATAGGCGGATGCCGGGACGAGCACACCCGTCACGAGCATAAAGCCTGTCGCGAGCCATTGAACGGTCGAGTAGTCTGCAATCTCGAGGTCGACCATGATCGATGGGAGCGCGACGTTGAGTAATGAGTTGTTTAAAAATGCGATAAACGCACCCGCAAAGAGGACCGCCAGCATAACGTAAGGCGGTTTCTTTTGGAATTCTGGTTTCATATGGATGGCTCCTTTATTTTCTAAATAGTTATGTGTTGGTAAGTGTCGATGAGATGATTTTATACCCGTTGTATAAATAAAGCAACCATTTTGTACTATTAGTCTAAAATGGTTTTCGGTGCTATAGTAAAGGTACAAACCAGACAGAACGGAGCCATGTAAGAATGAAAGAGAAAAAAAGAAAAGTCGCCGATATTGCCAT
Source organism: Exiguobacterium sp. s163 (assembly GCF_018617135.1). GTDB lineage: Bacteria > Bacillota > Bacilli > Exiguobacteriales > Exiguobacteriaceae > Exiguobacterium > Exiguobacterium profundum. Next base: position 38,426 of record NZ_JACSJN010000008.1, on the reverse strand, counting down.
GTCTCTCTTCATCGAAAATGGAGTGCAACACACATCGGTGCAAGAGATTATCGACCGTGCCAACATCTCCAAAGGGACGTTTTATAACTACTTCTCATCTAAGACGGATTGTGTCGCTAGTATCCTCGAGAACTTACGATATGATGCAGGGCAACGCCGAATCGAAATGCAGATGGGGCGGGATAAGCGAGATCGTGACGTCTTCATCGAACAGATTTCGATATTGATTCAATTGAACGAAGAGCGGAACTTGCACGCGTTATTTGAATCGATCATGTCGTCAAATGAGAATGAATTGAAGAAACTTGTTCTTCAACATCGTATTTATGAGATTGAATGGATTGCGATGCGTTTGACGGAAATTATCGGAGAGGCTGTCAGACCGTATTCGATGGAATTGACGGTGCTCTTCAACGGAATGTTGCAACATATCTTGTTTACGAACCGCATCACGAATGCTGCCTACTCTCCTCAAAAAGTCGTCCGAAGCTTATACACGTATGTCGAATTGATTGCCGCTCGGATGATGGAGACAGGAGAGCACGTCTTGAACCCGGTCACGGTCGATCAAATGCGTGGGACGACAGATAAACATCTCATAACAATCGAGGAATTGATTGAGATGGCTACTCGCATCGAAGAGCATGTCGAGATGACGGAAGAACAGCGTGATTTGTTCGATGCGATTTCGTTCGAGCTCAAACAAGAGCGTCTTCGGAAAATCGTGTTAGAGCAATTGTTGAAGCCTTTCCAGCGTCTATTTAAAGGCGTGACGGGCGAAACAGAAGTGCAAAAGTTTACGAATCTCGTGTGGTTGTATACGCGGACACATTAAAAATCATCCAATATTTTGGATGATTTTTATTTTTGGTCAGAAAAGTTAGAACAAGTGTGGGTTCGTATGGGAAATATGGGTAATAATTAATGGAAGGTCATGTCGAGCTAAAGTGATTGAAGATAGGAGGAGTGGAATATGTTAGAAAGTATGCTTGCATTTACTGCGATTGCTCTGCTAATAGGTGGAGCGGCATATGGTCTCTATTCTGTATTCCGTTATTTTATCAAGAAGGATATCACGCCATTCCCAATCATACTAGGAGGCTCGATTTTTCTCGCAGGTATTTGGTTGATTTTCATATTCGGAATTCTTGAAACAAATAATCAAGAAACTGTCACTAATTTTGAAGAAGAGAGCACGGTAGAAGTTACAGAGGACGAAAGTGAACCTGAACCGGTAATTGAAGCGGAGGAACCTGAAGAGGTCGAAGAAGTTCAAGAAGCTTCTGTGGAAGAATTTTTACAGGATGTTCAGCCGGAGGACCCACTATCGAACTATGAAGATTACATGGAATTTTAAGAATTACAAATTAACCGAGGATACACTGTTTACGGCATGGAGTTTGATGAAGTCACCATCGAGAATCAAAACATAATCGTGGTATATGACACAGACTCAATTATCGAGGTAGGTGTGAATAAAGATCTAGATCAAGTAAAAAATGATCATGTTAAAAGGGTTCAAGAAGACTTGACGACGACAATAAGTGGATCAGGAGATACAGGCACAGATAACATAGAATTGGTAGAAGGATTTGCAGTATTTGAGATGCAGTATGACGGTACAGACTATTTTTCAGTCACTTTAGAAGATATTGATGGCAATATGGTAGATTTATTAGCGAATGACGTTGGTAATTATAAGGGAAAATCATTTGTTTGGATTCAGAATACTGAAGATTATTTCATGAACATAAAAGGGAGCAACGGTAACTGGAACATTAAAGTAATGCAATATTACCCTTCAGATTTAAAAACACTGCCTGGTAAAATTTCAGGATCTGGAGATGACGTGATTTTCTTTGAGGTAGAAAAAGGATCATACCAGGTTGAAATGAGCCACAGTGGAGAAGGATATTTTTCAATTTTTGTTAACCAACAAGACTTGTTAGTAAATGAAGTAGGAAATTACGAAGGTTCTCAACGTCATACATTTGCAGACACGGATCTCTACGTATTTGTTGTAAAAGCAGATGGAGACTGGAGTATTAACGTTAAAGAATAGTTAAATTAAAACTGATAACGAAATAGTTTAACTTGGACACAGGTATGACAAAATTCTTCTCGATACAGTAATATAGAAGAAACAAGGAATGGAAAAAAGAATCAAAAAGTTTCCTCGAAAAAGAATTGATTCCTACAAATCCATACGCTACAATCAAATTACCGAAAGCGCTTTCGGGAAGAGGAGAATGACATGGGTACGATTTATGATTTAGCCAAAAAAACAGGATTCTCAATCACGACAGTGTCCAAAGCGTTGAACAATTATAAAGACGTGAGTGACAAGACGAGAGCGAAGATTCTTCAAGCCGCTGCTGAGATGGACTACTTGCCGAACGCACATGCCCAGTCGTTATCGACGAAAAAATCATGGGCGATCGGGGTCATGTTCTCAGAAGCGAATGAAGTCGGGATGAAGCACCCGTTCTTCAACGGAATCATCGAAAGTTTTCGTCACGCGACAGAGGAGCAAGGCTATGATTTGATCTTCGCCTCGCGGAATCTGCGCAATCGTGACATGAGTTACCTCGAACACTTTAAACACCGTGCGGTCGACGGCATCGTCGTCATCTGCTCGGACCGAATGGATGAGCAAGTTCAAGAGCTCATGCGAAGCGACATCCCGATCGTCGTCGTCGATATGGACAGCGCCAACTGTAGCGTCGTCTATTCCGATAACATCGAAGGGGCACGTCTCGCCGTGAATTATCTGTATGAACTCGGTCACCGAAAAATTGCCCACATCGCTGGGGATGAAACGATTGACGCCGGAGCAGCTCGAATCAAAGGATATGAACTTGCGATGCAAGAACTGGACCTTCCGATTCGACCAGACTACCTCGTCAACGCCGGTTTCTTCTCGGTTGAGGAAGGGAAACAAGCGATGGAACGATTGCTTGAACTAGACGATCAACCGACTGCAGTCTTTGTAGCAGGGGATCAAATGGCAATCGGTGTCATCGAAGCGATTCACGAACACGGTCTTCACGTCCCGAATGACATCTCTGTCATCGGATATGATGACATTGAAATGATTCAATACATCACGCCGAAACTGACCACGATTCGCCAAGATACGGACGAAATCGGAGAAGCGGCAGCAGAACTTTTACTTGAACAAATGACCGCGAAAGAGCGACTCACTGAACGTCGCGTCATTCCGGTACGCTTAGTCGAACGGGCATCCTGTGCACCGGTCAAACAGTGATTTATAGCCAATGATATTTCGAAGTCGCTCTCTTTTCTTCAGTGGATGGAGAGGGGAGCGCGATTTCGAAAGTCATTTTTTAGAGAAAATCGAAACCGCTTTCGATATTTTATTTCGACTAAACCGAAAGCGCTTTCGATAATTTTAAACCTCTTTTTGCAAACGCTCTCTACTATTACTTATAAAAAAGGATGGGAACAACACATGCGTAAACTTGTTAGCTTACTTACCATGAGCCTTGGTGTGCTGGCTTCCTCGGCTATACCATGTCGGTGTTCACGCACCGGGTCGTTGTGACATGAACGAAGCGGTACGCGCCGTGCACCGCATCTTGTTGTCGCACGGAAAAGCGGTCGAATTGTTGAAGCGAGAGATGACATCCACGACCCCGATCGGCATCACGCTCAACTTGTCACCGATCTACGCGAAGACGGATTCGGCGAATGACCGCCTTGCGATGAACAATGCCGACGGATATTCGAATCGTTGGTTCCTCGATCCGGTCTTTAAAGGCCAGTATCCGGTCGACATGATGAACTTGTTCTCTAAATATGTGCATAACTTCGATTTCATCCAATCGGGTGATATGGAGACAATCTCGACAGCTTGCAATTTCTTCGGCATTAACTTCTACAGCCGTGGCATTGTCAAGTTCAATGCAGCAAATGATTTCTTGAAGGCAGACGCTTACTCGGATTACGAGAAGACGGGCATGGGCAGGGATATCGCCCCGAACGAATTCAAAGACCTGATCCGTCGTTTACGCGCCGAGTATACTGACCTTCCCATCTACATCACAGAGAATGGCGCCGCATTTGACGACGTGCTGGAAAATGGCGAAGTCCATGACGATAATCGGATCGACTACGTCCGCCAGCACCTCGAAGCCGTTTCTGACTTGAACGATGAAGGCATGAACATTCAAGGCTACTACCTCTGGTCGCTCATGGATAACTTCGAATGGAGCTTCGGATACGAGAAACGCTTCGGAATCCTCTATATCGACTTTGAGACACAAGAGCGTATCTGGAAAGATAGCGCGAAGTGGTGTGCTGGTGTCATCGCCGACCATAAAGCCAAACACGCGGATAGCGTCGAGGCGTAACATGCATCCATCCCTGCCGCTACGGGGATGGATTTTTTGTGTGCATTTTATCTGTTACGGGAACTGTAAGAGGGGAGGGATATTCATGAAACGAGAATTTTCGACATACGAAGTAACAGGCTATGACGACCAAGGGAAGATCAAGTTCATTCATTTGAGAGAAGGGGAGTTCGTGTTGCCTATTGAGATCAAAGGGGACGATTTACGCAAAATCAAGAAGATGATGGAGCTTAATCCAGGAGTGACCGTGATTGTCCATGCGGCGATTGATCAGAGACGGATGCGGTTGTTAGAGGTCGACGGATACTCACTCCGAAAAGAAGAGACTTGACACTCCCACGATTAAAACCGTGGGATTCTGAAGTGCTTGTGCGAGCGCAGTCCATTTCTGTTTTGCTCAAGCCTTCAGATGAGGGTGTGCCATCACCCCTCCTGAGACAGACCGTATAGGTTCTCAGGCTGGTGGACTGTTACCATCCACCACAGGTCGTTGCAGGTGCGTCCACCTGATGTTTTAGCGTCTTTTGCATGACGACAGGCATCGTTTTACCGGTCATATGTTTTCATGACCGAACCGTATACGATTTTCAAGGGGCGATGGACGCAGGCGTTTTAGAGACTTGTTCTTGTCTATGGGATAAGTATACCCGAACGTCGGATGTAAAAATATCCGAACTCACTCTCATCCCATGCCTAAAGGCGGGCTATGAACGATATGGGCTTTCCCGTTCGTAAAATCTGTAAAACGCCAGCACCTCATACAGGGCTGGCGTTTGTTTATATTGGTCACCACTAAGCACCGAGGTACATCTCACGATTCGCTGGTGGCGACTTGATTAGATTGACTGATCCGTCTGACCCGTTTCAAAACATCCCGCTTCGGTAAGTCCGGGTAATCCCTCTGTATGCGTTCGACGCAGAAGACGATTGTTTCCGTGCGTAACAAGTGAACAATCTGTTGATCAATCGAATCGAGCTCGAGTGGCGTCTTTTCTTTCAAATCCTCCCGGTTTATCCAAAACGATGTACCGAATACGTGCACGAATACAATCGCCATGACAGTGAGCGTCGATAAATCGATAGACGGAAAGAGAGTCAGTACGACGTATAGACTGATTCCGCTCACGATTCCATGAAGAATGCTGTCGAGTAGACGCGGTATGTTCGTATGAACAAACGAACGTAATGCTCCCGTTAACGCATCAACGAAAAAACTGAGGATTGTCGACAACAGATAGAAACAACCGAGCATAGCGAGTGTTGATAAGACCGGGAACGATGTGTCTTCAAGTAAATAGATGAGAATCCAATCGACGGCAAGTAGTGGTAGTGGGGTGAGGGCGAGCGCTAGAATGGACGCGCCCCATCCGAGGCCTGTCACAACCTTCATGAGATGTGAGCCCGATACCGTCCGAGCGCGATGAATGCAGCAATCAGACAGACCATATGTAGCACGACCCCGATGAGCATGGCGTACGGGATGATGGACTGGAAGCCAAGACCGAATGCGAGGGTGGCACTCGATAAGATGATGAAGCTCGCTGTATAATTTCGGACGATTGTTTTCTGCTTCTTCATATGTACCACCGAGTATCCCGCAATGAGTAAAAAGACGGGAGACAACATGATGGGGTAAACCGATTGAAGCAACAATCCGATTAATCCCGATAGACCTGCGATAAAGGCGAATATAGAAGGGTAAAATGCTTTCAAATTTCCAACTCCTTAACTCTTTTTCCTAAATATAACAGCCCTCCTCATTGCTGAGAAGGGCTGTCGTTTTTGTTTCAGGCATATCTCTTTCATTCGTCAATTGTTGAAAAAAGTCGAACGATTCATTGCGAGAATATTCGGAAAATGTGAAACAATAATAAGAAATTATACGTATAAGGGAGATAGATGCTTTATAGAAAGGGTGTTTGTTAAGTGAACAATCAAAATCGTTTCGTACAAGAGGAGACATGGTGGAAGTCACCACTTCGAATAAAATATACCTCGTTTGCGTTCATACTCATAGCGCTTGCTGTGTCGTACTTCGAAGGTAATGTAGGGCTGACAGTTCCACTCATTGTTGTCGGGATCGCGATGATTGGGATAGACGTTAGCAAGTATCAGAAACAACGTACGCATGTAAGCGGAAAAACCAAAGTGAAATCTCTTAAATGGGAGCTCATATATGACTTAGTGGATTCTGCAATTCTTATTGTAATAACCGTGACGCTCCTTTTTATGAAAGTTGACACATTGACAATTTTTGTTGTTCTCACCTTGTGGATGGTGTTCGGTCAAACTTTCCAAAGACAGTTTGGAGAACGCATGCCTTTGGTGGATCAATCCGAGAAACAACGGTTGATGAGATGAATGAACGCATAATGCAAGAAAAAGCATGGAAGCGTTTATTCGACCAATGGATATTCGGCTTGTTTGGAACATTTGTAGTGCTGATGTTACCAATCAGTTTATTAACAGATGATCTTACGTGGGGCGTGCTGTATATCGCCTGTACGCTCATTCCGCTGAACATCTTATATGTGAAGCGTTATCGAATGCGCCTGAGGTTTCAACCAGAATTGAAAGGATTGTATCGTCGTCAACTCGTTCGGGACGGGATCAACAGTGCTGCCTTTTTCCTCGCGTTGAATCATCAATTATTGTTCGCCTCAAACGTGGCGTATATGGGTGTCACGATATTCATCAGTGGTGCAATGCTATTGACGTTGAACGTGAACAAACAAACGAAACAACAAGATATGGAGTATATACATTTCGACAAGGAGGCGATATAGGTGGAGCACGACGTAAAGTGGATGCGACGAATGCGAGGTTATGCCGTACCCATTTTGATTCTTTATGTCACGGCCATTATTGTCGCTCTCTTATTAGAGAAAATGTGGCTCATCCCCGTCATGGCGTCGGTCTCTATGATCATCGTCGTGATGGGCTATCAAGAGATGCGTATCATGTGGCGAATGACAAAACATCCGAAAGCTCATCGAATGCTTATATTCCAATACGTATTCGAATGGGTGGATGCGATTTTGTTGACGGCGCTCATGGTGACACTTCTGACAGCGGAAGATTTTGGTCTCGTGATAGGTCTCTTTTTTGGGATATGGGGAGTACTCAGTCCGATTCGGCAGAAGTGGTTCACGAAGCAACTTAAACAAATCGATCCGGAATTACCGACGTATGAGGAAGTGATTGAAGGGAGTGTCGCACATGAATCGTCAAGTTGAACTTACAGTCGCGCATGCTAAACAATTTGATCGATTCTTTGGCTGGCCGGTACTCGTCATATTCCTCATTTCGTTCATCACCATGTTACGGATACAGGCGACGTGGGTCATCCCGGTCATGTTGGTCGTATCCATTGGCATGGCTTATAAAGGATATATGGAATATCGAGTCATTCGCCCTTTTGCCGAACATCAAAACGTCGTTCGGGTGTTGCGATATCGACTCGTTGACTGTTGGATTAGTGCTGTTTCGTTATTTGTGCTCTTCATCCCGATGTATGTGAACGAAGATGCCTTCATCCTGACCGGTGGGATCGTCGCCCTTTGGGGGTTGACGAAATCGTATCGAGAGAAGAAGTGGGAAGAGCGAATCCATACGCATCAGTCAGGATTACCAACGTATGAAGCGATACTAGAAAGCGAGGGAGCCATATGGAACCATCACCAAAAGTAAAAGCGCAAATCGACACGATTCTAAAAGTAGACCGCTTGACTAAATGGGGTGTCGGCATCATCGGAATCGGACTCGTCGTCAGTTTTTTGATTTATGCCTCGTATTGGACACTCTCAGATGGTGTCGTCACGGGAACATTATATGCGGTGCTCGCCGCAATCTTAACAGGTATTTTTATCCAATATCGGATGTGGTTGCGCTTTGTGACGAATCAGACGGCACGTAACCTCTTATCGTTCAAGATGATGGCACATACGCTCGCTTTGACGGGTGTCGGGATTTACGGACTCTTTTACTTCACGAGTGAAACGACAGGTCCACAATCGTTCCGTATGTTCCTCCTTTCGCAACTGACGTTTTTCGGGATTGAATACTTGGCGAAGCGGTTCGACCGCGTCATTCAGTCTTACGATGAAAACTATTTGACGGATCAAGATTTAAAAGAAATTCGTGAGGTCCGTGAATACGAGAAGGAGCAACGTCGTGAACAAGCGTGATCAGATGAGAGAGCTTGTCAGAGTGGAAACTGAAAAGAATGGAGTCTTCACTTTTCTGTCGTGGATGATCTGTATTGTGCTGTTTGTTGCGACTGAAAAAGGATGGGTGTCAGCAGGAACTGTTCTTTTGATTGGTCAATTTGCGGGTCTATTTGCGATTAAAAAATCTTGGAAGAAAGAAACGATTCAATTGAAGTATTTAACGAATCGAGACGCCAAACGTCACATACACTTGATGTCGATTTTTAATTTTTTGACGTTCCCGATTTTGCTCATCCTCATGTTCGGATGGGTAACGAAACAAATTGAGACACCTTACTTTATTGGGTTGATGGTCACTGGAGGTGTCATATCCGTCATCGGTCATAAATGGTACGAGCGATATATGGTTCGTCTTGATGAGAACTACGTCACGGAACGTGAATTAAGAGAAGAACAAAAATGGGGGGGCGCGTGACTCACTCGAGAAAGTAGGAAGATGAAGTGAGGATTGCGACATATAATATTTGGAATCATGACACGTCATGGCAAAAACGAATCGATGCGATTTGCCAAGAAGTGAAACGAATCGACGCGGATTTGATTGCACTGCAAGAAGTCCGTTCTTATGAAAAAGGCAGTGTGGCTCATGACATTGCGAAAGCGACGGGTTATCCGTACTGCGTCTTTCATCCTTATCCCGACTCACCGGACGAAGGACTCGCTTTTTTGAGTAAAGTCCCTTTTTCTTCAGTTGAAGCGATTTGGGAAGAGGATGTGGAAGAGTCAAACTTTTGTGCGACCCGAGTGACGCTTACGTTCGGCGGTCAGGAATGGGGCATCACGAATGTGCATCTGAACTGGCGTTCCGTGTCGATTCGAGAACGTCAGATGGCAACGGTGCGAAGTTGGCTACACAAAGGACGTCAAAAATCGGTCGAGGTGTTATGTGGGGATTTCAATGACCATCCTCAATCCATTATCTATCATGACATATCGGATGCAGGGTGGCGGGACGTGACGACGTTTGTTGCGGAAGAGCCACGGGCGACGCTAGACGTGAAGCACAACCCGTACCTACAATCCTCTCATCTCGAGCAGTCTGAACGATACGATTGGATTTTGATTCGTTCCGAGTGGAAAGACGTTGAGGTTCAGCATATCGATGTATTCGGCGACATGCGAACGAGTAGGGATGTTGTACCGAGTGATCATTACGGTGTGATGGTCGACTTTACCGTGAAATAATGGGAGGATGTGCTGCGGCGCGTCCTTTTTTATTTGAACAGGCGAGCGATGAATCCTGCGCATCCTAGGAACGGTATGACGAAAAGGAGCCCGAGCCATTGATCGCGCCAAACAACAAACCAGAAAGCAGCTTGCAGACATAGGATGCCGACTGCGGCAAAAATCACGAAAAAGAATGCTTTCTTACGGGTGGAGCGGTCACCCCACCATTCCTTGAAATAAGGGAAACTGCAGAGAAAAGCCATAGCCATAAAGAAAATCGCAGGAAACAACATGACATCCCCTAACGTGCTATTGCCTTCAAATTCGAGCCACCTGGATAAGACGGATAACAGAATGCCGATCAATAGGAAGATTCCACCCATGTGTTTCCCCTCGTTTCTTTACTCGTTACTTGTATCATGCCCGTTCTCTCCTTACTCGAAAACCTGATACATTGATGGCATTTTAGTGAAAGTGGTGACTTTTACATGAACGGTAAAAAAGTATTTAGCGACTACTTTAACAATTTCTCTATCCAACACGCCTTGTACTCGATAGCATGAAAGCGTATCTGGAGAAACGGCTAGATATGAAGTGGAAGCGCCAGAACTCTGCGGAGTTGACGAGGACGAAGGTGATCGAGATTTCGGCGGATGCCTTCCAGTCGCGTGTCACGACTGAGAGAGTCTTGATAAAACGTTCGGGTGACCGGGCGGACAAAACGAGACTTGATGACATCACTCAAAAAAGCCCGTTTCCTTTTTCGAGAAATCGAAGAATAGAGGAGATTTGTTTATGTGTGGAATCGTAGGAATGATTGGACAAGTTGGAACGAAAGAGATTTTATTGAAAGGGCTTGAAAAGCTTGAGTATCGTGGCTACGACTCAGCAGGAATTGCCTTAGTCGGTGAGGACGTTCGTACGTTTAAAGAAGTAGGACGGATTCAAGCACTCCGTGACATTGTACCGGCTGATGCTGAAGGAACAATCGGAATCGGCCACACACGTTGGGCGACACACGGGGTACCGAGCGTGCCGAACGCCCACCCGCACCAAAGCACGACTGGACGCTTCACGCTCGTCCATAACGGCGTAATCGAGAACGATGAACAATTGAAAGCCACGCTCGACGTCCCGTTCCTTTCGGAGACGGACACGGAAGTCATCGTCTTACTCATGGAGAAACACTTCGTCGAGCTCGGTGATGTCGAGGCGGCGTTCCGCAAGACGCTTTCGGACCTCCACGGTTCGTACGCGATCGCGATGATCGACTCAGAGGACAAAGAACGCCTCTATATCGGGAAGAACAAGTCACCGCTCCTCGTCGGACTCGGGGACGGCACGTTCAACGTCGTCGCATCAGACGCGATGGCGATGCTCCAGGTGACAGACCAGTACCTCGAGCTCCACGACGGTGAAATCGTCATCCTCACACATGAGTCGGCGACAATCAAAACGCTCGACGGTGACGTGCTCGAACGCGCGCCATACACGGCTGAGATCGATGCGTCAGATATCGAGAAGGGCACGTACGCGCACTACATGTTGAAAGAGATGGACGAGCAACCGGCCGTCATCCGCAACATCATCCAGCATTACCAGAACGAGAACGGCGACATCGAACTCACGGAAGGCGTGCGTGAGCTCGTGTCAGAAGCGGACCGGATCTATATCGTCGCATGTGGGACGAGCTATAACGCGGGACTCGTCGGAAAAGACATTTTAGAACGCATCGCTGGCATTCCGACAGAAGTGCACGTTTCTTCTGAATTCGGCTACAACATGCCGCTCTTAAGTGAACGTCCGTTGTTCGTCTTCTTATCACAATCCGGTGAGACAGCGGACAGCCGTGCCGTACTCGTCGAAGTGAAGAAACGCGGATACAAAGCGCTCACCATGACGAATGTACCGGGATCGACGCTCTCACGCGAAGCGAATGAGACGATGCTCCTCCATGCAGGACCAGAGATCGCGGTCGCCTCGACGAAAGCGTACACGGCGCAAATCGCCGTCCTCGCGATTCTCGCGTATGACATCGCTCGTGCGACAGGGAAAGAATTGCCGTTTGATCTCATGCCGGAGCTTGCCCGAGTTGCGACCATCATGGACTCGATCATGGCGCAAAAAGAGTTGTTCGAAGACCTTGCGGAACGTTATTTGAAAACGACACCTAACACGTTCTTCATCGGTCGTGGGCTTGACGCATCTGTCTGTCTCGAAGGAGCGCTCAAAGTAAAAGAGATTTCGTATATCCTAGCGGAAGGGTACCCAGGTGGGGAACTGAAGCATGGGTCGATTGCCTTGATTGAAGACGGGACACCGGTCATCGCGCTCATCTCACAACCGAAGACGAACTTGAATATTCGTGGAAATGTTAAAGAGGTCGTCGCCCGTGGCGCGAACGCCTGTATCATCTCCATGCAAGGCGTGGAACATGAGAATGATGACTTCATTTTGCCGCACGTCGAGCCACTCTTGGCACCGCTCATCAACGTATTGCCGGTTCAATTGATGGCATATTACGCGGCACTCGCTCGTGGATGTGACGTGGACAAGCCACGGAACTTGGCGAAATCGGTGACAGTGGAATAAACTGAACATAGTGTAAGGCACCTTTCTTCAGGAGAGGTGCTTTTTACTGCTTGCCGATATCTTTGCCAACAAGCAAAATAGTAGGAGAAGTAAGCGGTTCCAACTTATGATTAGATAAAGATAAGCGATGAAAGAAGGGCTGACATGAACGTATACATTGCTTGCCATAGCGGGTTTGTGACAAGTGCGATGGCGGCGAAGTTGTTCGCACAGGCAAGCAAGGGGCGCTTGCTTTGTACGATTACGCACGGAACGATTCAAAACATCCCGAACGAGGTGGATTTGATTCTCTATCAGGAAGGGGCGACCCCGGTCACCCATCCGACCGCACGTGTCCGGTCAGTCCGACAACTCCTGTCGCTCGAGGAATACCGACTACTTGTCGAAGAATGGATGGATGAGCATGAGACATGAGTGGACCGCGCGAGAGCGGTCGATTTTACTACACTTATTGGCAACTGAGACATCGACACCGCTCGCCGAAATCGCGCAAGCGGTGAATTTGTCTGAGCGCACGATTCAACGAGAACGACAATTACTTGAAGGCATCTTAAAAGAGTTCGAACTCGAACTCGCTTGGCAACGCGGTCATGGACTGAGCCTGGTCGGCAAACCATCTGCGAAGCAACAGTTACGAGAAGACCTCATCTTATCCGCAGAAGCGATCCCGACGAGCGAGGACCGCTTATTTGAGCTGGCGTGGCGTCTCTTGTTCGAGAACGATACGCTTAAATTGCAGGCGGTCGCCAAACAGATGCACGTCTCGCCGAGTACGTTGACACAAGACCTAGAGAAATTGGATCGATGGTTCGAAGAGTATCATTTAGAAGTTGAACGGAAAAAAGGTGTTGGGGCTAGAGTGCTCGGTTATGAGTCCGAGAAGCGTAAGCTACTCATCAACGCTCTGCTTGCCCACTGGGACACGCTCGCATTTTATCGCTTCGTCCGTGGAGAAGACGACTACATTCCTGCTTTTTTAAAGATGGTACCATGCGAGGAGATGCTTGAAGGTCTTCGAGACGGTTATGATTATTTGAAATCCCTTTCGTTTGAGCGGATGGACGACCGCACCATCATGCGAGTCACGTTCGCTTACGGCGTGCAACAAGAGCGGTTAGCGTCTGGATTCTTTTTAGAGATGTATACGAAAGGACGGTCCGAGGACTATCTGAAAGTCGCCACCGATATGGAAGCGGCTCTCGGTATCACTTACTCGATGGCGGAACGCGTCTGGTTCGCGGAAGAGGCGAATCGTCTGCGCTCAATTAAAGATCAAATGAAAGAAGACGAGGAAGAACGCTGGATCATGCAGATTCGGGTGCATAAACTGATTCATCACGTCTCGCTCATCTACGGGTTTACCTTTACGGATGACGCGGCTCTCGAACGAGGACTGCTTGCTCACATCCTCTCGAGTATGAATACGCAGGCGCTACCAGAGACGAGTACGGTCAAGCCCCACATCGACCGCGACTATCCGGGACTTCGTTCGGCGATTCAACAGGCCGCCGACATCGTCTTTGGGACGAATACGTTCTCCGAAGAAGAAACGGTTTTTTGGGCGATGCACTTTGCGGCAGCACTCGTCAAACCGGTGCGCCGCCGCGAATATCGGGCGCTCGTCATCTGTTCGGCCGGACTCGGTTCGTCGAAGATGCTCGTCAATCGGGTACGCCAAGAGTTCCCAGAGATGCAAGACGTCGTCAACTCATCACTTTTCGGACTCGAACAGCACCGACTTGAGGAATATGATGTCATCTTGTCGACGGTGCCATTACCACCACTCTCGGTACCGACATTGATTGTCAATCCGTTGTTGACGAGTGAAGAAGTACAGCGCGTCCGTCATCTTTTACTATCTTTACCGCAATCCTTTCAGACACTCGCAACGAAGCCGCGTTCAACGATGCTTGATTTCGCAGAACTCGGGGAATTGGTCGAGACGTTCGAGCGGATGGATGACCAGTTCGATTTGGTCACGCTCAATAATACGGATCGTTTAGAAGATATCTTGCTTGATATCGGTACACATTTAGAAGAATGTGACCTCGTACAAAGCGGAATTCAGCTCTCTGCCCAACTGCTTCGTCGTCACGAGGTCGCGGGCCTTGGGGTGCCTGGTACGAAACTGGCGTTATTCCACGGACGACATGCCTCGATTGAGAAGGCGAGTGTGTTTGCGTTTGATTTAACGACATCGATCCCACTCCTTATGATGGATCAGTCGACCGAACCGGTGACACGTCTTCTTGTCTTGCTGGCACCGGAAGAAGCACGTGACGTCGAGCTTCAGTTCCTAAGTGCGATCAGCGGGTCGCTCATTGAGAGTGAGGAGCATATGCGTCTTTATAGCACGGGAACGAAAGAAGATCTTCGTTTACTCCTACACGAATGCATGAAGAAAATGATTCATGAGACGTTGTACGAAAAATGACCGAACCATGGTCATTTTTTTGTTTGGCACAAAATGTTGCCAAAGTGTGAACTGGATTGAATTGAGAAAGCGCTTACTCCAGGCATACAATACAGGTGTAGAGCACAAACCGGTTAGCTACACTACACATTCAACCTTTCACATTTAAACGACTGGAGGTTTTATACATGGCGAATACGCAAGCAAGCTCGGGCGGGGTCCGAGTCAAAGTACAACGGTTCGGTAGTTTCCTCAGTGGGATGGTCATGCCGAACATCGGCGCCTTCATTGCCTGGGGGATTATCACAGCACTCTTCATTCCAACAGGATGGTGGCCAAACGAAAAATTAGCAGAACTCGTTGGTCCAACAATCACGTATCTCTTACCATTACTCATCGGTTTCACTGGTGGTAAATTACTTCATGACGTACGAGGCGGTGTCGTCGGGGCACTCGCCACGATGGGGGTCATCGTCGGTACCGACATTCCGATGTTCCTCGGTGCGATGATCATGGGTCCACTCGGTGGTTATGTCATCCGCCAAGTCGACCGTGCCCTTGAAGGCAAAGTTAAAGCGGGATTTGAAATGCTCGTCAACAACTTCTCAGTTGGAATCATCGGTGGTCTTCTCATGCTTGGAGGATTTGAAATCTTTGGTCCGATCATGAGTGCCCTCGATAAAGTCATGGCGGCAGGTGTTGACTGGATCGTCGGCGCGAAATTGCTTCCGATTGCGAGTCTGTTCATCGAACCGGCAAAAGTTCTCTTCTTGAACAACGCCATCAACCACGGGATCTTGAGTCCGCTTGGTGTCGATCAAGTCGCAGACGCTGGAAAGTCCGTTCTCTTCTTACTTGAAGCAAACCCAGGACCAGGTCTTGGATTACTTCTCGCCTATATGTTCTTCGCCAAAGGTGCAGCGAAACGTACGGCACCGGGTGCAGCCATCATTCACTTCCTTGGTGGGATTCACGAGATTTACTTCCCATACGTATTGATGAAGCCGGTCTTGATCCTTGCGATGATCGCAGGGGGCGCAACAGGGATCTTCACGTTCGTACTCTTTGATGTCGGTCTCGTCGCACCGGCTTCACCAGGTAGTATCTTTGCCATTCTTGCGATGGCGTCACGCGGTTCATATCTCGGACTCGTGGCAGGGATTCTCTTGTCAGCAGCGGTCACGTTCGCTGTGGCTAGTGTTATCTTGAAATCGAGCGCAGCAGAGGAAGTATCACTCGAAGAAGCGACACAAAACGTGAGTGCGATGAAAGGTAAACAGTCTTACGCATCGGCTCTCGTGACAGATCGTCTTGATAAAGTCGACCATATCATCTTCGCTTGTGACGCTGGAATGGGATCGAGTGCCATGGGAGCATCGGTTCTCCGGAACAAGGTCAACAAAGCGAACTTGCCAATCAAAGTGACGAACACGTCCATCAGCAACTTGCCGAAAGATGCTCAGTTCGTCATCACACACGAAGATTTGACGGAGCGTGCGGAAGCGCAAGCACCGAATGCGATTCATCGTTCGGTCACGAACTTCTTGAACGCCGATTACTATGACCAATTGGTAGAAGAAATTAAAGCGGAACGCAGCAAAATTTCTTGAACTCAGAATAGATAGAGATACGGTTTAGCCATTAGGAGGAAATCAAAATGCCATTCATTCAAACAGAGATGATTCGACTTAACCAAACATTCGCAACGACAGAGGAAGCGATCACAGCAGCCGGAGCCGTCCTACAAGACGCCGGCTGTGTGACGCCGGAGTATGTAGAAGCGATGCATGAACGTCAAGAGATCGCAAACGTCTATATCGGAAATCACGTCGCCATTCCACACGGTACAGAAGCAGCGAAATCAGGGGTTCAGAAGACGGGGATCTCGTTCCTGCAAGTACCAGATGGGGTCGACTTTGGAGGTCAAACGGCCAAACTCGTCATCGGAATTGCAGGCGTGAATGATGAACATTTAGAGCTCCTATCGCAAATCGCGATTCTATGCTCAGACGAAAGCAATGTAGAGCGTCTTGTTCAGGCAAAAACGAAAGAAGAAATCTTGGCGCTCTTTATGGAAGAGGTGGCGTAAATGAAAGCTGTTCACTTTGGGGCAGGGAACATCGGACGAGGCTTTATCGGATTATTGCTCAACCAAAGCGGTTACGAGGTGACGTTTGTCGACATCAATGACACGGTCATCGAAGCGCTTGAGGCAAAACGTCATTATGAGGTCGGGTTTGCGGAAGATGGCGTCGATCGTGTCGTCGTCGACCGAGTTCGCGGTGTCAACAGTTTGAAAGAACCAGCTCGGGTCGTGAACTTGATTGCAGAAGCAGATCTCGTGACGACGGCTGTCGGACCGTCACTCCTCTCAAAAGTGGCACCGTTGATCAGCGAAGGACTTCGTGCTCGTGAAGTCGAAGATGCCCCGGTCTATGTCATCGCATGTGAGAACATGATTGGTGGGAGTGCGATCCTTCGTCAAGAAGTAGAAGCGTGTGGTGGTGTCGGGGAGGCGAATGTCTTCTTCCCGAACGCAGCAGTCGACCGCATCGTCCCGCTACAACAACATGAGGATCCGCTTTACGTGGAAGTCGAGACGTTCCATGAATGGGTCATCGAGACACAAGGGCTCAACGAACAACCACCGATTCAAGGTGTGACATGGGTTGAAGAAATCGGACCGTATATCGAACGAAAATTATTCACGGTCAATACGGGACATGCCATCGCCTCTTATATCGGCTCGTTGTTCGGGAAGGCAACGATTGACGAGGCGCTGAAGGATCGTCGCGTCCGTCAAGTCGTCCAAGGCGCATTATATGAGACAGGTTGGTTATTGCTTGAGAAATACGGATTCGAGGCGAAAGAGCATAGCCAATACATTCAAAAAATCATCAAGCGCTTTGAAAATCCGAAACTGAAGGATGAAGTGTCACGCGTGGCGCGTTCGCCGATTCGCAAACTTGGACCGAGCGACCGTCTCGTCAAACCGGCACGCGAATTGATGGATAACGGCATCGAGCCAAACGAACTCGCTTACGGGATTGCAGCAGCCCTTCATTACTACAACCCGGAGGACTCGGAATCGTCGGAGCTGAATTTGTCGATCGAAGAACACGGCATCTCGTCAACGATTGAAAAATACCTTCATCTTCATGAAGGGGACACGTTGACTCAGTTGATTCTTGATCAATATCATTTGATTCGGGAAGAAGAAAAAGAACGTGTGTCTTAATCAAAAATCGCTTCTGTCACCTGACAGAAGCGATTTTTTAGTGTTTCCCGAATTCGAGATAGGTCGTTGTTTGTTTTACGTGAAGTGGAACGTCTGTCTCAGACAACGGAAGACTGAAGTAGTAGCCTTGTACGTAGTCACATGATTCCTTGAGTAACCATTCGAGTTGAGCGGATGTTTCCACACCTTCCATGAGAACTTTCATACCAAGGTTGTGACCGAGTTGAATCATCGAGCGGACGATGGCCTCTTGATTGCGGTCGGTGAACAGGTTCTCGATAAACGACCGATCGATTTTCAGCACTTGCACAGGAAGTTCCCGAAGTTGGCTGAAAGAAGAATAGCCGGTCCCAAAATCATCGAGAGAAATGAGGATTCCGAGCTGATGCAACTGTGTCAGTTTTTCACGAGTCGAGGCCTCATATGAAAGCATCGAGGACTCGGTCACTTCCAATTCGAGATACATCGGGTCCATCCCCGTCTCCAAAAGAATGGATTGTAGCGTATCAACAAAGTCTTCGCGCGCAAATTGGAGCGGGGAAACGTTAAGGGATAATGTAAAGGGACGTATCCCAGTTCGTTGCCAACGCACCCAAGCGCGACAACCTTCCCGAATGACCCAATGACCAATCGAATGAATTAACCCCGTGTTTTCCGCAATCGGGATGAAGTCAGATGGCGCAACCTTTCCGATTTGTGGATGTTGCCATCGAAGTAACGCTTCCGCGCCTTCTAATCGATTCCGCTTCAAATCGATTTTCGGTTGATAGACAAGTGTCAGTTCGTTTTTACTTAGTGCGGTGACGAGTGCTTTTTCTATCTCGATATTGCGCAAGAGTTGAGGTCGTGATGATTCTTCGAATAATTTGATATTATTCTCTCCATCTTGTCTGGATTCATCAGCGGCAAGACGAGAAAATTGAATAAGTTCTTCGGAAGAAGCACTATCCTTAGGGAAATGACTGATTCCCGCACTCATCGTCAATTCAAGAGTCGTGCCATCCACGTCGAAGCTGGATGAAATCGCCTTAATACATTTTTCAGCCTTTTGATGAGCGAGCGAACTGCGTTGCGCAAATAGTAAAATGACAAACTCGGATGGTCCGATTCGTGTCAATACATCGTCTGGGTGAATCGTATGTTTGAGGCGGTCAGCGACTTGAATGATCAACTCATCTGCTCCGTGATGCCCGAGAATGTCACTTAGGAAACGCCAGCGGTTTACGTCGATGTATAAACAGGCGACCGAACGTTCTTGTGAGATACATTCCTTCAAGAGGGCATCCAGTTTATGCCGATTTGGTAAGTCCGTCAATGCATCGTGAAAAGCCATATGTTCAATCAGACGCTGAGAGGCGACTGCTTCGGTCACATCTCGGATGAACCAGAGTACTTGATTGTTTGAACCATCTTGAAGTGGATAAGACGTCACTTCTAACGTACGATGATTCGTGTCAATTTGTACCGGCTGATAGAACGGCTGTTGAGCCGACAGCAAAGGATGATAATCCTGAAAAAAGGGTTCTGTCGCATGTCCCTCGAATAAGTGAGCGAACGCTTGATTTTGATATTGGATTTCACCATCGCTTGTCGTCGTCACTACAGCATCCGTTGTCGATTCTAAAATCGTCGTTTGAAAAAGGTCACGTTTTTGGATTTGTCGTTCTAACGTATACGCAATAAAGTACATCCCGAATAAGAGAAACACGATGCTCGTGACTAACCATGCGAGTAGGGTCGGATCAATCGGAACCTGCCTGGCGGGTGAAGCATCAGGAATGATAGTCGTTGCCCGCATTCCAGCAAGGTGCATACTGAAAATAGCTGTCCCCATCAGAAGGGAGAACATTAGTTTAACGGGCAAGGATGTCCGTGCCGTAGCGTAGGACGAAAAGAAACCTACCCATAAGGCGAGAAAGGAAGCGCCCCAAGCGATACCAATTGAAATCAATACCCATAAGGGATCAAAGTCCAATTGAACACCTTGGATGGCTTTCATGCCAATATAATGCATGCTGACGATTCCAAATCCCATCAAACCGGAAGATTGCAGTAAGGACATCCATGTCGTCTTGCGAGAAATCAAACCGAACGACAGGATGCACCCGACAATCGCCGGAATCATTGATCCGATAATGAGCCAAATCGAATAGGTGCTCTCATGTAAGGACGCATGACCGAGCATGGCCACAAAATGCATGGACCAGATGCCAAGACCTAGCGTGGTACCACCAAATAAAATCCAAGTACGATGAGACGTTGTCACACCTCCTGTGACCCGCTTCGCTAATTCGAGTGCCATCAAGGCTGAAACGCTGGCAATGAGAAAAGCGAGTATCATCAAAAATCCATTGTGACTTGTTGTATGCGTGCTAATCTGTTCCATAGTGTCGATACCTCATAGGGTTATTTAATCCATTCATCACTTCATTATATGCCGAACAATTATAATTACATACAAAAAGATTCAAATGCTATTCTTCCAATCAAATAACGGGTACTACATTGCTGAAGGGGTGCTGATTATGTATAAAAACAAATACATCAACTTTTTCTTATTGGTCTCATTCGGCTACTCATGGCTTATATGGGGAAGTTTGTACTGGTGGACCGATTTACCAATCATGGTCATCGTTATTTTAGGGGCGTTTGGTCCAAGCATTGCAGGGTTTCTCACGATGTATCGACTTCGGGGCGGGGAAGGGGTGACACATCTTCTTCGGAAAAGCATTCAGTTCCAGATGAGTTGGAAGGCGTATGCGATTCCTTTTTTGTTGGTTCCGTTCTTATTTCTCGTAGCGTATTGGTGGACGGATCGAAGCGGTGCCCTACTCGTTCGAGAACCGTGGTGGGTCGTCCCATACTTCTTCTATATGCTATTTCTCGGAGGGACGTTGCAGGAAGAGTATGGATGGCGCGGCTATTTGCTGGACGCCTTACAATCAAGATTCTCTCCACTTCTAGCTAGCCTGTCACTGGGGGTCCTTTGGGCGATGTGGCATATTCCGCTCTTCTTCATGGCTGGAACAGGACAGGCGAATTTGTCATTTTGGGCGTATGGCTTAGCCGTGATGGCATATACGATCATCATGACTTGGGTATACAACGGTTCGTCGCGCAATTTATGGTCGGCCTTTCTCATGCATACGATGTTCAACGTAATGTTCGTGATGGTCGGGTTCGAAGCGGAAAGTGGTTATCCAATCGGGTTTATTCATTTGACAATCATATTATGGACCGCTGCGATTTTAGTCATTTGGAAAACGTACGGTAAATTGAATTATGAGCCGCTCGAAGAAATGATTCCCTCGTACCCGAGTGTTACGCAACGAATTCGTGAGGGTAAAGAGTAAAACAAAAAAGAAAAGGGAGTGGCCGTCTTGAATTTTCGTGCACTCGAACAATCAGACGTGAAATCCTTGCAGCGCTTATTTATGGAGAGTTTGAGTGACTTGATTCGACGAGAGCGGTTTGAAGATGCCGATTTGCTCGATGAAGAAGTGGCGCGTCTGAACACGACGATTCAAGATCATTTCGATGATGACACCGTTGATCTGTACGTTGTAGAAGAGGACGGAATCCTTGTCGGAGCAGGGGCGTTATTACCTCCGAATGATATCATCTCAGGCAACATACAAATTGAGCGTGATGCGATTGAGCTAGGGAGTGTCTATGTGTCACCACGAATGCAGCGGCGAGGTGTCGGACAATTCCTGTTAGAAGAGATGATGCGTGAAATTTCGGTTCGAGGGAAGAAGGTCTTTTATTTAGATGCCGGATTCCCGAGCGCACAAGCCTATTGGCAGAAACGATTGGGTGAGCCGTCTCATATCCTCGAACATTATTGGGGACCTGGGGCATCCCATATGATTTGGCAAGTCCATATCAAAAAAGGAACTTAGCTGAGTGCTAAGTTCCTTTTTTAGTAATAAGATCGCATGAATTGATGAATACCGGATGCTGTTGCTTCAGCCATTCGTTGGCGATATGTCGTACTCGTTAAATGTGAGCGGTCGCTTGAATTACTGATGAATCCGTATTCGACAAGGGTAGAAGGTGAAACGTTCCGTCCGACTACGTATACATTTTGATACTTGACCCCACGGTTTTGAATCGTAGAAATCCGTGAAGCGATCTCTTTGTTGATACTTGAGCCGAGACTACGGCTGGCGGAAATGTAAGGGTTTGTCGTATAACTTTCTGACGTCGGGACGAGTACCTCGTGTCCATGTGCCGTGTTATAAACGGAAGAGTTCGCATGAAGACTGACGAACACATCCCCTTTATAAGACTTGTTGAGTGACACACGCTGTTCAAGGGAGAGGTATGTATCGTTCGAACGAGTCAATTTAACGTTGTAGTCATAGGTGCTCGATAAGACGCCAGCTAGACGTTTCGCGATATCAAGTGCAATCACTTTCTCATAAACAGAGCCATAGACAGCGCCAGGATCGTTTCCACCATGACCTGCGTCGATGACGACCGTTTTACCGGTTCCGTTTGTATCCGTTGGTGTCGTAACAGTCGTAGGTTTCAAGTACTCGGATGCTACATACCCGGTTTTGCCGTTGTATGTGACTTTATACCACGAGTCATAACGGCTGACATATTTGACGACTGATCCAGCTGGAATGACGGTCAAGACATCGCTCCATGAAGCGGCGCTAAGACGCATATTCAAGTTCACGGTCGTTTTATAATAAGAAGACGGGGTTACGGGAGCTGTCGTCGCCGTTAAGTAGTCAGAAGAAACATAACCGGTTTTTCCATTATAGGTGACCTTAAACCATGATCCATAACGGCTCACATATTTGACAGTCGCACCCGATGGAATCGTCGTGACGACGGAACTCCATGAAGCGGCGCTGAGACGCAGGTTCAGGTTGGCAGTCGTTTTATAGTAGTCCGAAGGTGGGACTGGCGCACTCGTAGGTGTTAAATAAGCAGAAGCGACATAGCCCGTCTTTCCATTGAACGTCACTTTGTACCATGACCCATAACGACTGACATACTTCACGGTCGCGTCGGCAGGGATCACGGTGACCACATCACTCCATGAAGCAGCGGCGAGGCGCATATTTAATCGGTCTGTTGTCTTATAGTAAGCAGAAGTGTTTGAGACCGAAACATATTGAGAAGCGACATAGCCTGTTTTGCCTCCATAACTGACCTTGTACCACGAACCGTATGTACTAATGTACGTGACGCTTGAACCAGATGGGATTGTCAAGAGGGCTGGGCTCCAAGTGGCTGCG
Source organism: Exiguobacterium sp. s163 (assembly GCF_018617135.1). Taxonomy (GTDB): domain Bacteria; phylum Bacillota; class Bacilli; order Exiguobacteriales; family Exiguobacteriaceae; genus Exiguobacterium; species Exiguobacterium profundum. The sequence continues at coordinate 15,159 of NZ_JACSJN010000008.1, read as the reverse complement.
CTGAGGCGAAGATTTAAGTTGGCGGTAGTGGTATAGGTCGAGGCGGCTTCGGCGACAGTCGATTGAATACCGGAAGAATCCAATTGGAACGGGACGACTGCTGCCCCGGATATTGCAAGTGAAGAACTAAGTAACAGCTTTAAACTCCATGATGATTTTGTTTCATTCAATGTTCAAACTCCTTTATTCATTAAACTAGTGACAAGGGCGGCGTATGAGAGTGCATCTAGATTGTCCCTGTTTATTATATAAGTAAAAAGGAAAAAATGGAGGGAAATATATAATTCATTTACCTTTTTTATTAAATAAAAAAGACGCACGAGGCGTCTTGAGCAAATCAGTTTATACGATGCGTGGCATATCATCAACAAGTAGTTTGACTGGTTCATCTACTTTAACAATGCGTGGCATGTCGTCGACGAATAATTTAGCAGGTTCATTTACTTTAACAATGCGCGGCATGTCATCAACGAAAAGCTTAATTGGTTCATTCACTTTAACGATACGAGGCATATCGTCAACATGTAATTTGATAGGCTCATTTATTTTGACGATGCGAGGCATATCGTCTACTAGTGGTCTAACAGAACTTCCTAAGAGTAAAACTGCTGTTGCGATAAATAGTACTCCTGTTACTTTTTTCATCAATAAAACCTCCATTAAACAATTATTTTATGTTTTTAAAGCAGAAAATCCTGATTATTCATCGGCTTTCAAAGAATCGAACAATCGGTATAGTGTCTCAGATTGCTGATATATACGTGTCTCCATATCTCCTGAGTAAGCATCTGGAGTGTCGGCAGGAAAGATCACTACTTTTTCAGATTCACTTTTTACAGCAGTCGCTAGAATAGAAACATTTACTTGTTGACTTAATAACGTACTGCAAAGAGAATGTGATATCTTATCAGTTTCATTGAGTAAATTTGGTCTCCAGCAAACTGATGTTTCGGGCAAAATATACAAAATATGTCCTTCTTCAAGTAGGGTCATGCATTGATTAGTAACAAAGTCTGAATCCTGCTCAACGTTAATATATTCATAATCAAGTAACTGTTTTTCATAAATTGTTTTTGTACTTCGTTTTAAAATCGAGAGGGAAAGTTCAGGTCCTAGAATATAAAGTTTTTTGAAAGAGCGAATGTGATTCAATGAACGAGCTATCAGTCGAGGTAATGATTGATAGTAATCGATTTGAAAAGCGTTTACAATGAAACCTCTAGGAGAACTTAACAATTGGGTCAGGTGCTCTAACCCTGAAAAATTATTATGATCTTCAGAAGTGTACATTGTATCCATGGTTGGAACTTGCTTTGACTTAAAATAAATTTTAGGCTTAATGTAGTCTTCGGCAAGTAAGAAACTTAGTTTTCCCATTTGTCATTTTCACCCCCGGATAAATAATTAAAATGTGTTATTTAGTAAAAATTAACTAGGAAATTTGTAGAAACTGTTTTTACTAGTTCAATATTATCATGTCATCTTTTATAAAGGGGGATGTTTTGGTTGGGAAAATCATTCCTAGAAATGCTCTTTTAAGATGCTTTTTTGTGGCGAATTTCCTGTATGTGTGACAAAAAGACTAATATTTTTTAAAAAAACCAACCATTTTAGTTCGAAGGGGCTACTTTTTGATATGGAATATAACTTTGGGAATTTAATAAAAGTAGAACGTATGCGGAAAAATATGAAGCAGTCAGTGCTTGCTAGAGGGATTTGTTCGATTTCTTATTTAAGTAAAATTGAAAACAACCAAACAACACCTAGTGATGAAGTATTGGAATTAATTTTTGAACGGCTAGAACTAGATGTTCCACTTTATTATGATTTTAGTGAAAAAATAGATCAAACGAAGAAAGAAATTCGTGACACTTTGAAGGAGGCATTATTATCTAGACAAGAGGAAAAATACTTTAAACGAATTGAAAAATTCAAAACGAATCCTGTTGTTTTACAGTCAAAAGAGTTGTATGTCACATTGTTGATCACTTTGGCGCGATTTGGAATCACACCAGGTGGAAATGTTCAATATTTAATCGAAGTCGGCTGGATTAAAGATCAGTTATCGAATGATGATCGAATACGTTATGATTTGATACAGTGTATTTACATGTTCTTATATCAATCTGCTGATCGTGAAACAACTGTTAACCTATTAGAAAAAGTAGGAAAAGACATGGTGAATTCGGGTCTTCCGGACTGGGAAAAAGCAGATATGCGATATGTGATGGGCGCACTTTATCACCGATTTACGGATTATTCGCAAGCGATTGATTACGTAAAACCGGCACTCGAGTATTTCCAAGAGAATTTTTGTCTTGAACGAATCATCGAATCACACATGATTATCGGTTTGTCATTTAAAAGGCGCAAACGATACACCACAGCGTTAGAACACTACGAAAAAGCAGCTAAAGTAGCGGATAAGGCAAACTTAAATGACTACTATGGAATGCTTTACAACAACATGGGAGATATCTATTTTTTAGTTGGTGACCAAGAAAAAGCACAAAAATACTTTCTTGATAGTTTTAATGTTAAAGAAGGTGCAAAAAGTAAACTCTATAGCGTGATGTCTTTACTCGAGGTAAATGTTGCTCAAAATGACATAGAGGGTATTATGAAGTGGTTAACAGTTGGCTATGAATTAAAAGGCAACAAAGAGGACTTAATTGAATTTGACTTTCACTTCGATATCTATGTAAACAAGTATAAGAAATTTGATCAAAATGAGCTGATTCATAGCCTCAAAAAAGCAGTAGATTATTTTGAAGCCTACGATGAATATTACACACATAAATACGCGTTATGGCTGTCTAGGGAATTACGTAGTTCAGGTAAATACAAACTTGCTACAGAATACTATGAAAAAACCATCTCAATGATGTCACGTTGGGAATGAATGAAAAGAACTCGAGATAAGTAATAATACTTAAATCGAGTTCTTTTTTATGGTGTCGTGAAATAATGCACAGTCCACACTTGTTCTTGGACGAGGCGTTCGTCTTCTATATGACCGTTAAGGACCTGCTGTAATAGGTGAATCAAATGTTTTTGAAGATTCGCATCATGTGAACCACTATGCAAAATTTCCTCTTCGCTCGCAATAATGTAAAATCCACCAAGGCGTAATGGCACGTGCTTCCGAATCAAAGCAGCGGCAGATTGAAACTTCGCTTGCTCCCCCATGTGAGGTACGTCAATCTCAAAACGTCCCAATTGATTAAAATCTCCAATCTCTGAAAAAGGCGGGTCACGATGATCCAATGGCAAGTCCTCCGATCCTAGCAATCTCTTTATAATCAGTATATCTTGTTTTTGGCTTAAAACGTGTAAAAATAAATGGATAGGGTATCCTACATCCACGAAAATGCATCGGTTTCTTTCCTTTCTATATATTGTCAAAGGATTCCTTCCAAATTAGGCAAAAAAGAGTCAAAAATAACACGGTCGACATGACCGTGTTATTGCATGATGTGCTCTTTTGAGGTTGGTAGTTCACAGATGAATGTACTTCCCTCTCCATATATCGATTCGACATGGAGTTGACCCTCATGCGCTTTGGCAATTTCTTTACAAATTGCGAGACCGAGTCCGGTACCACCGATTTTTCGACGGTCCGAATTATCGACTCGATAAAATTTACCGAAGAGATGAGGGAGTGAGGCACTTGGTATTCCCATACCATGGTCTCTTACTTTCATCACGACCTCTTCATCTACGCGTTCGAGCGATACAAGGATATTCCCGCCATCTGGCGAATATTTGATGGCGTTACTTAATAGGTTGCCGAGCAATTGACGCATCCCTTCTAAGTCCGCATCAATAATGAAATCTTGTTCGGTATCGGTGTCGATGAACAGCTCATGTCGGTCCGTCGTTTCCTGATAAAACGCGACACTATCTGTGACGAGCTGATATAAGTCGACCGGTTCCCACTCGAACGCTTGTTTTCCAGACTCCATTTTTTGAAGATCTAAGAAATCGTTGACGAGATAGGAAAGGCGTTTCGCTTCATCGTGGATCGTCTTCAAATACAGTTCACGACGACTTTCCTTCAAATCACGTGACAGCATCAGCTCGGTAAATCCGTAAATCGAGGACAAAGGCGTCCGTAATTCATGCGAGACGGTCGAGACGAGTTCAGATTTCATCCGATCAATCTCCGTTTCGGCCGTGACGTCACGTAAGACGAGCATCGTTCCACGAAGTCTGCGGTCCCGATAGACGCTTTCAGCATAAAGTTGAATGAAGCAATCGCCTTGGTCGATTGAAATCGTCAGTCCGTCTTCCGGCGGGTCTTGTGTGAAGACGCGCTCGAAGTATCGGACAAACTGTTCATGCTGATCGACTCGTTCTGCTAATTGCTCGATATCGATGTCAATGACAGAGAGTTCTTCGTATCCCTTATAGTCAAAGTGTAAATCATCAAACATACGGATGAAGGCGCGATTCCCGACGACCGTATCATCCTCATAGTTCACATACAAAATGGCTTCCCGTACAGAATTGATGAGTTGCGCTGTTTCTTTTCGGTCTTGCTGCATCTGACGATAAAGCTGCATGCGGAGAAGAGAGATGGCGAGTTGGCTTGCGAATGCATTCAACTCAGACTTTTCACTCGCATCGTACTGTTCGTCGTAACGAGCCAAGTAAAGGCACCCGATCAGACTATTATCCGATGGGTCCATGATAGGAATGACCGTCTCATAGATATAATACGGATACGTGTGTAACGCATCGACGACCCGCTTAGAAGTGGCGGCTGGTAATTTTGAAATCATGACTCGTTTAAGCAAAAGGGAGTCTTTTTTTAGACTTTCCTGCTGTTCTTCGGTCATCTCTTTCGGTACGACAGACGTGATTTCTCCGTCTTTGGTGAGTAAGAGGGCACCGAACTCAGATTTTGTAAGCAACACAATCTTTTCAATAACAGAAGAGTAATCGAATAATGATTCTTTCGAGGCCAATACTTCAATCAACTCATTGCGATATTGAAGATTGATTTCGTTTAATTTGGATTCGTTCAACACGGTTTCGAGCTTTTCTTTCTTCGCTTTCAGTCTGCTGTTCTGGTCGGCCATCCGTTTGATGAGCGGGCGTCCGATCAATAAAATGGCACTGATGAACATGACCAATCCAATCATCCAAATCCATCGGAGGGCAGTGAGTTCGAGAGTGGAGACATCCCCATCTCGAACGAACCAGGCCCCAATCAAGGTCAAAACCAGACTGAATCCACAAACACTATATAAAATACTGAGTATTTGACGACTGTTCAATTGTTCAATCCACTTGCTGATCATTCGTTCTACTTCCTTCCTTGAACATAAAAAACGATAGGTCATCTTTTCCTTGCCCTGAATTCTATGAGACCGGGAAGGGAAAATGAAACAATTTGCTTATACGAAGTGTTTAAAATCATATACACATAATGCGATTTACCCAAAATACATGAAATGTACACGTGTCAACCTGCTTTGCGTTGACATTGTCTGATGAAGTGATTATTTTGAAGTTAAGATAAAAAGGAGTGTGAGTCTATGCTATCGATTGAACCTTCTGCTTTGACTGAACGAGACACATATAAATTTTTGATTGGCAGTATTGTTCCAAGACCGATTGCGTTTGTCACAACACAACATGGGGACGTGATTAATGCCGCCCCGTTTAGCTACTTCAATGTAGTCGCATCCAATCCTCCTCTCGTCTCCGTCTCGGTTCAACGAAAAGACGGCGTGATGAAAGATACGGCGCGTAACGCACTCCGTACGAATGAACTGGTGATTCATGTCGTAGATGAGACGAACGTCATTAACGTGAACGAGACGGCCGCCAACCTCGCGGCAGATGAGAGTGAGCTGTCGTGTACGGATTTTACGCTTCAACCGAGTGATATGATTTCGACGCCAGGGGTCAAAGAAGCAAAAATCCGTTTTGAATGTGTGCTCCATCATCACTTGCCGATCGAACATGACGGAAAAACGACTGCCGATCTATTGATTGCACGAATTGTCCGTTTTCATATTGATCGAGAGTTATACAGTCAAGGACGCATCGATGCCAAACGGCTAGCGCCTGTCAGTCGGATGGCCGGCAATGGTTATGCGACCCTTGGAGAACTATTTGATGTGAAGCGCCCAGAATAATCGATAAACGTGCCCGTTTTTTCTAAAGAACGGGCACGTTTTTGGGTAAAGAAATAGGAAGCGCATTTGGGTGCGGTATTTCTTTCTTTCCGATACTCGCTTGTGTCACAATAAAGTCAGAACATTCTAACTTTCAGTCATCCTAGATCAGAGAAAAAGGGGAGTCCGTCATGTACCGTCCAACTGTCCAATCGATTATTACCGCTATCGAAACCGTGATTGTCGGAAAAGAAGAAGTCATCGCAAAAAGTCTCACTGCCTTGCTGGCGGGTGGACATGTATTACTTGAAGACGTACCAGGAGTCGGGAAGACGATGCTCGTTCGTACGTTCAGTCGAGCGATTGACTTAGATTTTAAGCGCATCCAATTCACGCCGGACATGCTACCATCCGACTTGACCGGAATTTCGATGTATAACCAAAAAACGAGAGAATTTGAATATCGACCAGGTCCGCTCATGGGTAACATCATTTTAGCGGATGAAATCAACCGGACCTCACCGAAAACGCAATCGGCTCTTCTCGAGGCAATGGCTGAGCGAAGTGTGACAGTGGACGGGGAGTTGAAAGTGTTACCGTCACCTTTCTTCGTCATGGCGACACAAAACCCGATTGAGCATGAAGGGACGTATCCGTTACCGGAAGCACAGTTGGATCGCTTCTTACTTAAAATCGAGATGGGCTATCCGACGTTCAATGAAGAGATTGCGTTGTTGTCACGTTTTGAAAAAGAAGAGCCGCTCGAGGCGCTTCAGAGCGTGATCACGAAGCAAGAAGTCGAACTGATGCAACGTGAAGTGAGAGACGTACATGTGTCGAGTGCGGTCAAGCAGTACATCGTGCGACTGGTACATGAGTCGCGAAAAGATCCGCATACGTATTTAGGCGGGAGTCCGCGAGCCACACTTGCGTTGATGAAAGCAGCACAGGCATGGGCGTATATCCATAATCGTGATTTCGTCTTGCCGGATGATGTGAAGGCGATGGCGACGAGCGTGCTCGGACATCGCGTCCTTTTGACAGCGGAAGCGCGATATAAAGGAAAGTCACCAAATCAGTTGATTCAAGATTGGCTGGATACGTTACCTGTCCCGATGGATCGTGAGGTCAATGAAGTATGAAAAACTGGATGAAGCTGTTCGTTGTATGGGCGGCGGCATTCGGATTGTATGCATTTGCCCGCATCGAAGGCAGTATCGTCGCCTCAACATTATGGTGGTCGTTCGTCGTGTTGACCGTCTACTGGACGCTCTTTATGATTTATCCGGTCACGGCGGCAAACGTATTGCGTCGTGTGACGACGAAGCGACTTGTCTCTGGACAAACGATGGACGTCGAGTTACGAATTGAACGGAAGTATCCCTTCTTAATTGGGATGGTCACGTTAGAGGAACGATTGCCACAACGTTTGACGGATGAAGACAAGACGATTGTCGTTCCGGTTGACCGTTTTTTCCGGCAGGCAGAAGTCGTCCAGTATGAGGTCGGGGCGATCAAGCGTGGGATTCATGTCTTTGACCGCACCGTGCTCCATGTACGCGATGTGTTCGGTTTGTTCGACCGGAAGCGGACGTTGCGACTCGAAACGGTCGTCGAGGTGTCGCCTGCCGAATTGCCGTTTGATTTACCTCGAGACGAACATGTCGGCGGTCGTGGGGAACAATATCGTCAAATGCGGACGTATACCGAAGTGGCCAATACGACCAGCGGAGTTCGGGAGTATGCGGCAGGGGACCGAATCGGACGGATTGATTGGAAGGCATCCGCACGTCGAGGGAACTTGATGACCAAGACGTTTGACCAGGAACAAGAGAAGAAGCTCTCACTCGTATTCGTGCCTGCCGTCTCTGCCGGGTATGAAGAGGCGTTTGAACGTTCCCTTTCCTTACTCGTTGGGGCGATTCGTCAGTTAGAACGAAAAAATCTGCCGTTTGAACTTTACGTCATCGAAGAGCAGGTGCGACTGTTCCATCTTCCCGACCAGAGTGCGGAAGTCGGCCATTACTTGTTGACCGCCACGCCAGAAGCCGAGGGGCGTCTCGTCGAACGAGTGAAGCAAAATCTGCCTCAACAAACTGGAGATTTGATTTTGATCAGTCCGTTTGAAACGACGTCCATTCGAGAGTTGATGCACGAGACACAAGGTAGCTATCATCTCTACACGGCAGTAAATGAGGTGACGGTATGAAGACATGGGTAACCCGAATCGTCTATACGGCGCTTGCCGCCTATTTGTTGTCGTTCTGGATTGAGCCGATTGTCGGAAGTACGACGTTCGATGTGACGTGGCCGTTTTACTTCCTGCTTATCGTGCCGATGTTTGCCAGTCTTCTGCCGTGGGCTGCTTTCCTTGGGATCTCGCTTCTTCATTTCCTCGTCATCTTGTATGTCTATCATGGCAGTATTCTGGACTGGTTTGGGCTATGGATGGAAGATTTGATGGGTGTCATGAGCGGTGAGCTGCCGAATGAAGCAATTTTCTTCTCTGCCATGGCGCTGATTGGCTTGCTGTTCGCCGTGCTCGTCGGACGAACCTATCCGAGTTACAGTTTTGCACTTGGGATGATTGTCTCGACACTTGGGGTTATGGCTTATTTTGATACGTGGACGTTGTATGACGGGGAAGGCAATATCCTGTATGCCATCGTCACATCGCTCCTCTTATTATTTGTCACCGATTTGGCGAAACGACCGAGTCAATCGCTCGTCCGATTCGTCAGTATCGGACTACTCCTCAGTGTCGTCGTGGCTCTCGCAAACGCTTCGCCAACGCTTGAAGGCGATTGGTCTGACCGGATCACTACGAGTTTCCGGAATGCGACGACGGAAGGAGATGGGAGTGGCCCAGGCCGAGTTGGGTATGGAGTGAACGACGAATCGCTAGGTGGTCCGTTTGAACAGGACGACGGCATCGTCTTCATCGCTCGCGGCGTGCCGGCCCGCTATTGGCGCATCGAATCCAAGGCGATTTATACGGGGAAAGGTTGGGTTGAGGCACCGGTCCTTGACTCGAACTACAATCGTGGTCAGTTGGTGGACTCGGAAGTGGATACGACACCGGAACAGGCATTATTACGTTTTGAGCGCCGACAACCGTTCGTTCCTTATGGTGGAGAATATCCGCAAGCCATCGAAACGGAGTCCGGTACCGAATTTCGAGTTGGTGACATCGAGCGGGCGTTCCCGAACGAGACGATTACGATGCAACCGTCCGGAAAGATTGTATTTGAAAATGAGGAACAATCGACTCCGCGGACGATCCAACTTCGTTATAGTGTCCCGGCTTTCTCTGAAGAACAGCTTGCATTAAATGAAGAAATCACGTCGCTCACGGAAGAAGAGCAACAGGTCTATTTACAGCTACCGGAATCGTTGCCAGAGCGTGTACGAAATTTAGCCGCTGACATTACGGCGGAGAGTGAGACACCGAACGAGAAGGCGGAAGCGGTAGAAGCGTATTTCCGAAATGGAGAATTTCAATACGATACCGAAAATGTGGCACAACCGGAGGGGGACACGGATTATGTTGACCAGTTCCTGTTCGACACACAAATCGGGTATTGCGATAACTTCTCGACGTCAGCTGCCGTGTTGTTGCGTGCGAACGGCATACCGACGCGTTGGGTAAAAGGGTTTACGATGGGTGACACACGAGGGGTCGTTCAAGGTGAAGAAGAATATACGATTCGAAATCGTCACGCCCACTCGTGGGTCGAGTATTTCATTGAAGGCGCGGGCTGGGTCCCGTTAGAAGCGACCATCAGTTTCTCGGACGCCAACTTATTGCAGATGGAACGAGAGACGGATACGGAAGACACGACACCGGCTGCGAACGATCCCCAAGCAAATCAGGACAATGATACGCAAAACCGTCCGCAAGAAGATTTGTTGATCGATGACGTGACGACAGGTGATGTTCAAGAGGAGGCACGCAACATGCCCGTGTGGGGATGGGTTGTCATTCTCTTCCTCGTGGCGGTCCTCGTTTGGAACCGGAAAATCATCGCGCGTCAAATCATGTATGTCTGGTGGATGAGTCGTCCGCTCACGGATGGGCGCCTCGTCTCGATGCACCGCTATTTGATGAAACGACTGCGTGCGAACGGATTCAAAATTGAGGGACGTACGCCTTCGGAACTCGCCAAAGAGGTCGACGCCTACTATGAAACGAATGATATGACCCGTCTGACGGCTTTGTTTGAGCAAGCTATTTATGCGGAACAAGAGCCGAATTCAAAATATAAAGAATATTGGAAAATCATGATTCGTCGAATTATGAGTTGAAGTGACGGGATGCATCAAGTAAGATAGACGCATTAGTTAGATAATTGAACATGGCATTCCTTCGTATATACTCGTGAATTGGCGCGAGAGTCTCTACCGGACCACCGTAAATGGACCGACTATGAAGGAGCACGTTTCGTATACAAAGAAAAGGGCGTGCTTCTTCTTCGGTTTGGGTTAATCTGGGGAGAGGCGCGTCCTTTTTTTTGAGGAGAAGGCAGAAAGGTGGAGATTTCGTGAAAGTAGAACAAGAAATGATTTTGGTGCTTGATTTTGGTGGTCAGTATAACCAGTTGATCACACGTCGTGTCCGTGACCTTGGCGTATACAGCGAGTTGCATTCACATAAGATGACGGCAGCGGAGATTCGCGAATTGAACCCGATCGGCATCATCTTCTCGGGTGGACCGAACAGCGTATACGCGGAAGGTGCATATCGTTGTGATCCAGAGATCTTTGAACTGGGTATTCCAATCTTCGGGATCTGCTACGGGATGCAACTCATGACGCATCACTTCGGTGGTCGTGTGGAACGTGCCGCTCATCGTGAATACGGAAAAGCGACATTGTTCTCAACGCCGGAAGCATCAGCGATTTATAACGGGCTTCCAGTCGAGCATACAGTATGGATGAGCCACGGTGACCTCGTCATGGAAGCGCCGGAAGGATTTATCGTCGATGGAACGAACCCGTCTTGCCCGGTCGCTTCAATCAAAAACGATGAGTTGAAAATGTACGGTGTCCAATACCATCCAGAGGTTCGTCACTCGGAGTATGGAAACGACATCTTGAAAAACTTCATCTATGAAGTATGTGGTGCCAAAGGCGAATGGTCGATGGAAAACTTTATCGACCTCGAAGTAGAGAAAATCCGTGAAATCGTTGGCGATAAGCAAGTTCTTTGTGCGCTTTCGGGCGGTGTCGACTCTTCTGTCGTGGCCGCACTCGTTCATCGCGCAATCGGTGACCAGTTGACGTGTATGTTTGTAGACCATGGTCTCCTTCGTAAAGGGGAAGCGGATAGCGTCATGAAGACGTTCGCAGACGGATTCAACATGAAAGTCATTAAAATCGATGCACAAGAACGTTTCTTGACAAAATTGGCTGGTGTCTCGGACCCTGAGCAAAAACGTAAGATCATCGGAAACGAGTTCATCTACGTATTTGATGAAGAAGCATCGAAACTCGTCGATATGGACTTCCTCGCACAGGGGACGCTCTACACAGACATCATCGAGAGTGGGACAGACACAGCACAAACAATCAAATCACACCATAACGTCGGTGGATTGCCAGAAGATATGAACTTCACGTTGATCGAACCACTCAACACGCTCTTTAAAGACGAGGTCCGTGCACTCGGTACAGAACTCGGTCTTCCTGACTATATCGTTTGGCGCCAACCGTTCCCGGGTCCAGGTCTCGGAATTCGTGTCCTTGGTGAAATCACGGAAGAGAAGTTAGAGATCGTGCGTGAATCGGATGCGATTCTGCGTGAAGAAGTGAAGAAAGCTGGACTTGAACGCGACATCTGGCAATACTTCACGGTGCTCACGCCGATTCGCTCGGTCGGAGTCATGGGTGACGAGCGTACGTACGACTATGCTGTCGGTGTCCGTGCGGTCACTTCAATCGATGGCATGACGTCCGATTGGGCACGTATTCCATGGGATGTGCTTGAGAAGATCTCTGTCCGGATTGTAAACGAAGTCAGCCACGTTAACCGTGTGCTGTATGACATTACGTCTAAGCCACCTGCAACAATTGAATGGGAATAAGCTGAACAGAGGGGATATCCCCTCTGTTTTGTCTTAAAACCGAACATTCACGTTTTTTATCGATGTAAAATCCGTGAATTTAGTTGACATTCTATTTTCACGCTGATACGATAAGAACGTTCTTATTATAACCGAACAATTATAAAATATTTTGCCGTATAATGTCGGGGATATGGCCCGAGAGTCTCTACGAAATCACCTTAAATGATTTCACTACGGCGAGACATAGATGAGGGTGTATGCCCTCGTATGTTTCGCGTGGGGTCCTCGGTCATTTGCCGGGGACCCTTTCTCGTTTTACGGCGAGCACAAGGAGGAAAACAAATGAGCACACAGCTCAAGCAAGAACAGCAACAACCATCAACAACGAGTCGGATCGATCGTTACTTCCAACTCACAGCACTCGGGACGAGTGTCCGCACGGAACTGATCGCAGGATTTACAACTTTCCTCGCGATGGCGTACATTCTTTTCGTTAACCCGAACATTCTTGGGGCAGCGGGTATGGATACAGGAGCGGTCTTCGTGGCGACAGGTCTTGTCGCGGTAGTCGGTTCATTGACGATGGGACTTCTCGCGAACTACCCAATTGCGATTGCGCCAGGCATGGGCCTTAACGCGTTCTTCGCATATAGCGTCGTCATCGGGATGGGTATTTCTTGGCAAACGGCTTTGTCAGGTGTACTTGTATCAGGTCTCTTCTTTATCGTATTGACGTTATCAGGAATTCGCGAAACGATTGTTAATGCGATTCCGGCTCCGCTGAAAATGGCGGTTGCTGCAGGGATTGGTTTCTTCATCGCTTTCATCGGTTTGAAAAACGCAGGCATTGTTGTCGCAAATGAAGCAACACTCGTCAGTCTTGGTTCGCTCGGAACGGGCACAACGCTTCTCGCGGTATTCGGTCTCGTGGTCAGTGCCTTGCTCATGGCGCGCGATGTAAAAGGTGGTATTTTCATCGGGATGTTATTGACGGCGATTGTCGGGATGATCTTCGGTCTCGTGCCAACTCCGACAGCAATCTCAGACGTTGTATCCATGCCGCCGAGTATGTCATCTACATTCGGTCAAGCCTTCATCAACTTCGGTGATGTCTTCACGCTTCAAATGCTCGTTGTCATCTTGACGTTCTTCTTCATCGATTTCTTTGATACAGCAGGAACGCTCGTCGCGGTAGCGCGTCAAGCTGGGATCATGAAAGAGAACAAAGTACCACGTGCGAGTAAGGCGTTGTTAGCTGACTCGACAGCGACGGTGGCAGGTGCAATCTTCGGAACATCTACAGCGACTTCATACGTTGAATCGTCAGCAGGTGTCGCTGCTGGTGGACGAACAGGGTTAACAGCTGTCTTCGCAGGATTGTTCTTCGGGTTAGCGTTGTTCTTCTCGCCTCTCTTGGCAGTTGTTACGGCGCCAGTCACGGCTCCGGCACTCATCATCGTTGGAGTGCTCATGGCTTCGGCTCTTCTTGATATCGATTGGAAAAAGATCGAGATTGCAGTTCCTGCATTCTTGACGATTATCATGATGCCACTTACATCATCAATCGCAACGGGAATTGGGCTTGGGTTTATCCTTTACCCACTCATGATGATTGCAAAAGGGAAGACGAAAGAGATTCATCCGATCATGTACGGGATGTTGATCATCTTCTTGGCATACTTCATGTTCTTGCCACACGCATAAGTTCATTTGAAAAGCCGGCTCTGCTATTACGAGTCGGCTTTTTTGTATGCAGTATTTTCAGGAAGGAATGGGTCGTACATCGTCATCGCGTGATTTTCTGTGATGAACTCGTTTCGAAGATGTGTGCCATTCATTGAAGTGACTTCTCTAAATATCTGGTTATGTCGGATCGTCCCACCCCACCATTCACGGGTGAAATGATGGTTTTCTTCATATATACGATACTGTTCTTTATTCGGGATGTTCGAGCGCCATTCCCCGACGAGATGATCTCCCTCTATATATAGAAGGAGTTGATACGTTTGCGCCGTTTGGTTTGTGATTTGTAAGTCGAGATAATTATAAGAACATGTCGCACCACTCCCGAAAGGTTGGTCCCGTCGGTAATCTGGGAACACGTCGTAGCTGTGACGATAACGTTCGGTTACGGTCAATGGGCTATGTAAGGTGATCCAATAGATTAGATTGGACAGTTGGCATAGACCACCACCGATTCCTGAAGTGACTTTTCCGTAATGGAGAATCATTCCGTCGACGTATCCTTTACGTTTCGTCGGCTTGCCGATCATCTTCCAATAGGAGAGGACGTCGTTTGGAGTCAGGATAGAGCCGTTCAGTTTGGTGATTGCAATCTTCAGATTGATAACCTTGTTATGTTGAACTTCCATGTCGACATCTCGGAGTTGGCGATATAGAGGAGTGCGGTGTGTATGGATCAGATATGGCATCGGGTCAGGATTTCGCTTTGAAACATATTTTCGTTTATCCATCATCCATTCAAGTCGTCTCTTTAACGTATATACTTGGGTACCGGACCATATTCTGAGCGGTGAACGTTTCTTAGGCCGCTGTAAATCGGATTGCATCATTGGTTGACTCCTTATAGGTTTATAGTCGTTTTTAGATATAAGTGTATTCTTTAAAGTGATTTATTCTTCCTTCTTCCATTAAGGAGTTGGGATTCGAACTTTGGATGATGTAGAAAAAGATTTAAAAGTTTTTTTAGAATAATGCTTGCAAGATCAAAAAGCAGGTGATATAGTTATCTCTGTTGCCAGCGACAAACGTTGAACAAACGAAAAAGTTGTTGACATCAAAATGAATTAAATGTTATTATCATTTAGTCGCCAAGAGCGGCAGACGAACTTTGAAAACTGAACGATGAGGCAAAAAAAGTTTTACCATTTTTGAATGAAGCGCAAGCTTCGTCAATTTAAGAGCTATATCAAATTCTTTGGAGAGTTTGATCCTGGCTCAGGACG